>JBDSIA010000326.1:0-11744 GCA_039918175.1 Thermomonas sp. | reverse complement strand
TGTCGGATCGTCAGACTGGTACCGTCAAGTGGTTCAACGACGCCAAGGGCTTTGGCTTCATCACCCCGGAAAGCGGCCCGGACGTCTTCGTCCACTTCCGCTCGATCCAGGGCACCGGCTTCAAGTCCCTGCAGGAAGGCCAGAAGGTCTCCTTCAAGGTCGTGCAGGGCCAGAAGGGCCTGCAGGCCGATGAAGTCCAGGCTGACTGAGCTCGCCTGACCGCATCAGGAAAAGCCCGGCTTCGGCCGGGCTTTTTCGTTGCGGCGTGCTGGCTTGCAACGGAACGTTCTCACATTACCTTCAACGACCTCAAACTAGTCTCTTTGCGTCCTCGTGTATCCCCTCATGTCCCCTGATCCATTCGCCATGCGCATGACCCGTTGCCCGCTTTTCTTCGTACCCCTGTTACTGCTGGCCCTGTTGGCAGGCTGTGACCGCGGAACCAACCCGGCCACGCCGGAACCGCAGGCGGCTGCAGACTCTGTCGAAATGCCTGCTGCCGCTGTCGCGCTGGAGGACGTGGTGGAAACCCGGCCGGACTACATTGTCGGCATCAGTTTTCCGCAATCGGCCGGCAGGTATCCCGGACTAGCCCAGGTACTGAAGGCCTATGCGGATGCAGCGCGGGCCGAACTCATGCAGGCGGTTGCAGGGCTCAAGGGTCAGAAGCCGACCGCACCCTACGACTTGAGCCTGCAGTTCACTGGCCTGGTCGATACGCCTGACGTGGTTGCAATCGCTGCGGACGGCAGCAGCTACACCGGCGGCGCCCATGGCAAACCGTTGGTGGCACGCTTCGTCTGGCTGCCGAAGACCCAGAAGATGCTGACGGTGCAGGCATTGTTTCCCACTGCAAACGCCTGGCAGGTGATTTCCGATGCCAGCCGTGAACAACTCGCCACCAGCGTGTCCACGCGTCTGGATGCCGATGAGATCGAGGGTGCCGACCGTGCGCAACAACTTCAGAACAGCAGCAGGATGATTGATGACGGCACCGCGCCCAAGCCGGAAAATTTCGCCCAGTTCGAACCGGTGATGGATGTCGGCGGGCGCATCCGTGCGCTGCGTTTCGTGTTCCCCCCGTACCAGGTCGGGCCTTATGTGGAGGGCACCCGCACCGCAAAAATTCCGGCGCGGGTCCTGTTGCCGATCCTCGCCCCGGAATATAAGGCACTTTTCATCGGCGGTTGACTGCGTGCGCTTGCGGCCCCGGAGCTGTCTGCCGGTCGTCGCAGCCGGTGAGACACCGGCCTGTAAGCGTTAAAGGATGCAAGGCGCAAGTGCACAGATCAGGCTGAATTTCCAGGCGCATGGCGTTCATTCGCGCGCAGGCGCTGCGTCGGATAATGCCGGCATGGCCGTGCATCCTGCGCTCGACATGTTTCATCCCGCCGTCAGTGCCTGGTTTGCGCGAAGTTTTCCCGCACCCACGGATGCCCAGCAAGCGGCTTGGCCCGCAATCGCCAGTGGCCGCGACACCCTGGTGGCCGCGCCCACCGGTTCCGGGAAGACCCTCACCGCATTTCTGACCGCGATCGATGCACTTGTGCACGCAGGCCTGTCGCATGGCCTGCCGGATAGAACCTTGGTTCTGTACATTTCGCCGCTGAAGGCGTTGTCGAACGATATTCATCTGAACCTGGAAGGACCGCTGGCTGGAATTCGTGAACAGCTTGCCGGGCAGGGTTTGCCTGATGTCGAAATACGCACCGCAGTGCGTACCGGGGACACCCCGCAGGCCGAGCGCGCGGCGCTGCGCAAGCGGCCGCCACATATTCTGGTGACTACCCCGGAGTCGCTGTACGTGTTGCTGGGATCCGAGTCCGGACGCGTGATGCTGTCCGGCGTGCGCAGCGTGATCGTCGATGAAATCCATGCACTGGTGCAGAGCAAGCGCGGCAGTCACCTGGCGTTATCGCTGGAGCGGCTGGATGCATTGAGCGGGCGGCGCGCGACGCGGATCGGGTTGTCAGCGACGCAGAAGCCGATCGAGGACGTGGCGAAATTTTTGGCGGGGGCGGGCCTGACAGGCGAGAAAGCCTGCACCATCGTCGATGTCGGCCATGCACGCGAACGCGATCTGGCCCTGGAGCTGACGCCGGTGCCGTTGCAACCGGTGATGTCGAACGCGCAATGGGAGCTGCTCTACGAACGCGTCGCCCAATTAGTCGAAGCACACGCGACGACCCTGGTGTTCGTCAACACCCGGCGCATGGCCGAGCGGGCCGCGCGCCACTTGGGTGAACTGCTTGGCAAGGAACACGTGGCCGCGCACCACGGCAGCTTGGCCAAGGAACTGCGGCTGGATGCCGAGCAACGTTTGAAAGCCGGCCAGCTGAAGGTGCTGGTCGCCACCGCATCGCTGGAGTTGGGCATCGACATCGGTGATGTCGACCTGGTCTGTCAGATCGGTTCCCCGCGCTCGATCGCCGCGTTATTGCAACGTGTGGGACGCGCGGGCCATCAGGTGGGCGGGGTGCCCAAAGGCCGGCTGTTCCCGACTTCGCGCGATGAATTGCTCGAATGCGCGGCACTGCTGGACAGCGTGCGTCGCGGGGAACTGGATGCGCTGATCATGCCACCGGCGCCATTGGACGTGCTCGCCCAGCAGATCGTGGCCGAGGTGGCATGCCGGGAGTGGGACGAGGACGCACTGTTCGAATTGCTGACGCGCGCATGGCCATATGCCGCGCTCAGCCGCAAGGATTACGACGATGTGCTGCGGATGCTGGCCGAAGGTTTCACCACCCGGCGCGGTGCGCGGTCGGCGTACCTGCATCGGGATGCCGTGCATCGCAAACTGCGTGGGCGCAAGGGCGCGCGACTGACGGCAACCTTGTCCGGCGGCACCATTCCGGATACTGCCGACTATCAAGTGGTGCTGGAACCGCAGGCCACGATGATCGGCACGATCAACGAAGATTTTGCGATCGAGTCCATCGCCGGCGACATCTTCCAACTCGGCAATGCCAGTTACCGCATCCTGCGGGTGGAAGCAGGGCGGGTACGCGTGGAAGATGCGCAAGGCATGCCGCCGAGCATCCCGTTCTGGCTGGGCGAAGCGCCCGGCCGCAGCATCGAACTATCGGCCAGCGTGTCGCGGTTGCGGGAGACGCTGCAAGCGCAGCTTGAACTGGGCGGCGAAGTTGCAGCGACGCGCTGGTTGCTGGCCGAGCTCGCGCTGGGCGAATCCGCTGCTGCACAGATCGCCGAATACGTGGCCGCGCAATTCACCGGCTTCGGCATGTTGCCCAGCCAGTCCAAGATCGCACTGGAGCGTTTCTTCGATGAATCCGGCGGCACCCAGCTGGTGATCCATTCACCGTATGGCAGCCGCATCAACAAGGCGTGGGGGTTGGCGCTGCGCAAGCGCTTCTGCCGCAAGTTCAACTTCGAGCTGCAGGCCGCCGCGACCGAAGACGCGATCATCCTGTCGTTGTCGACCAGTCATTCGTTTCCTCTGATTGAAGTGATGAGCTACCTGCATTCGGACAGTGCCGAACAAGTCCTTGTGCAGGCGTTGCTGGATGCGCCGCTGTTCCCGGCGCGCTTCCGCTGGAACGCGACCACCGCGCTGGCCTTGCCGCGTTTCATCGGTGGCAAGAAAGTCGCACCGCAATTGCAGCGGATGAAATCCGAAGACCTGATGGCGACCGTGTTCCCTGACCAGGTCGCCTGTCTTGAAAACATTGTTGGTGAGCGCGAGGTGCCGGATCATCCCTTGGTCGCGCAAACCATGCATGACTGCCTGCGCGAGGCGATGGACGTGGACGGCTGGCTGGTTTTGCTGCGCGGGCTGGAAAGCGGCGACGTCGAAGTGGTCGCGCGCGACCTCACTGGGCCGTCCCCGTTCACCGCGGAAATCCTGAGTGCGCGCCCATACAGCTTCCTCGATGATGCGCCATTGGAAGAGCGCCGCACCCGCGCCGTGCGGGCGCGTGGCTTCGGCGGCGTGGAGCAGGCGGAAGACCTTGGCCGGCTTGATCTTGGCGCGATCGAAGCGGCGCGTGAGGACGCATGGCCGCAAGCGGGCACTGTGGACGAGATGCATGAGGCGTTGATGGGCGCGGGTGCGTTCACCCAAGGCGAGGTCGAAGCTTCGGGTTGGAGTGGACTGTTACAGGCGTTGGCACAGGATCGACGCGCGACCGCGCTGCAGATTGATGGCGACGATTTGTGGGTCCCCGCCGAACGCCTGCCACAGTTGCAGGCAGTGCATCCCGATGCGTCGATGCAGCCGATAATCGAAGTGCCCGCGAGCTACGCGCAAGCATGGACGCGCGAGGACGCATTGCGCGAACTGGTGCGCGCCCGGCTGGGCGCGATGGGCCCAGTGCCTGCGACTGCGATTGCCTCGGTGCTTTCGGTGCCTGGCAGTGATGTCGAGTTCGCCCTGTTGGCGCTGGAGCAGGAAGGCTACGTGATGCGCGGGCGCTTCAGTCCGGACGCGGCGCATGACGAATGGTGCGAACGCCACCTGCTGGCACGCATCCATCGCAATACCCTGGGCAAACTGCGCCGCGAGATCGAGCCGGTCGAGGTGCGCGACTACGTGCGTTTCCTGTGCGACTGGCAGCGCGTGTCGCCCGGCACACGGGGCAGTGGCCCGGACGCATTGGCCGGCGTGCTGACGCAACTGGAAGGTTTCGAGGCCGCTGCCGGCAGTTGGGAATCCGAACTGCTGCCGGCGCGCATCGGGGATTATTCGATCGCGTGGCTCGACGACCTGTGCACAGCCGGCCGTATCGCCTGGACCCGCCTGCGCGCGGGCGGCGCTTCGGGTGGCGGCAATGGCGGTGGCGGCATGGTGCGTGCGGCGCCGATCGTGCTGCTGCCACGTCGCGAGCTTGGGCGATGGACGCGATTGGCAACGGGCACCCGTGACGACGATGGCGTGGCCTCGTCGCGCGCGCAGAGCGTGCAGGCCTGCCTGCAGCAACACGGCGCGCTGTTCTTCGATGAGTTGACTGATGCGACTGGCCTGCTGCATGTCGAGCTGGAAGACGCGCTGGCGGAACTGGTGGCACGTGGACGCGTCAGCTGCGATAGCTACTCCGGCCTGCGTGCCTTGCTGGTGCCTGCTTCCAAACGCACATCGGGTTTCGGTCGACGCGGGCGCCGCGCCTCGCTGATGGGCATCGCCGATGCCGGGCGCTGGAGTACGGCCAGGCGAATCGAAACCGACGGCAAGACCGAACCCGAGATGATGGAACACGTGGCCCGCGTGTTGTTGCGCCGCTACGGCGTGGTGTGCTGGCGGCTGCTGGAGCGCGAGGCGCCGTGGTTGCCGCCGTGGCGTGAGTTGTTGCGTGTCTATCAGAGCCTGGAAGCGCGCGGCGAACTGCGCGGTGGCCGCTTCATTGCCGGCGTGGTCGGCCAGCAGTTCGCGTTGCCGGAAGCGGTGGCCACGCTGCGCGCCGTGCGCAAGCGAGCGCATGACGGCGCGATGATCGCGGTGTCGGCCAGCGACCCGTTGAACCTGCTGGGCGGGATCATCGCAGGGGAAAAAGTACCGCGGCAACCCGGTGCGCGCCTGTTGTTGCGCGATGGCGTGCCGATTGCCTCGTTCGTGGCTGGTGAAATGCGTCCGCTGGTGACGTTGTCGCCAGAGGACGCACAAGCGGCGCATTCGATCTTGTTGCGTGAGCCATCTGCACGCAAGCCTTCGCAAATCAGTGCTGATCCGCTGGGCTTGCACGGCTGTAGCCACAAATGACAACGCCGCCGGAAGGCGGCGTTGTGGTCCTGGGTAGGCAGGGGCCTACTTTGTGATCAGGCCGCGGCGTTCCAGCAGCGGTTTGATATCCGGTTCCTGGCCGGAGAAATCGCGGAACAGCTGCAGCGCGTCCTTGCTGCCGCCACGCGAGAGCAGGGTGGCGCGGAAGCGGTCGCCGTTTTCACGGGTCAACCCGCCGTGCTGCTTTATCCACTGCACGCTGTCGGCATCCAGCACCTCGGACCAGATGTAGCCGTAGTAGCCCGCTGCATAGCCGCCCATGATGTGGCTGAAGTACGGCGTGCGGTAGCGCGGTGGCACCGCGGCATAATCCAGGCCGACATCGTGCAGGGCCTTGGCCTCGTAGGCCATGACGCCTGACGCATCCGGTAGTTGCGCGGCCGGGACCTGGTGCCACTTCTGGTCGAGCAAGGCGGCACCGAGATACTCGGTGGAGGTGAAACCCTGGTTGAACTTGGAGCTGGCCAGCACCTTGTCGAGCAGTGCCTTCGGCATCGGCTCGCCGGTCTGCCAATGCTTGGCATAGTTGGCCAGCACTTCAGGCCAGTCGGCCCACATCTCATTGACCTGCGACGGGAACTCGACGAAGTCGCGCGGCACGTTGGTGCCACTGAAATACGGGTACTTCACGTTCGACAACATGCCGTGCAACACGTGACCGAATTCGTGGAAGGACGTGTTGACGTCGTCCCAGGTCATCAGCGCCGGCTTGCCTGCGCTCGGCTTGGTGACATTCAGGTGCAGCGCAACCACCGGCTTGTTGTCCAGCAGCGCGGACTGGTCGAGATAGGAATTCATCCAGGCGCCGCCGCGCTTGGAGGCACGGGCGTAAGGATCCACGATCACCAGTCCCAACGTGGAGCCGTCGGCATTGAAGGCTTCATACACGCGCACGTCCGTCTCATACACGGGCAGGTCGTCGCGACGCTTGAAGTCCAGCCCATAGAGCTTGTGAGCGGCGAAGAACACGCCGTTTTCGAGCACGCTGTCCAACTGCAGGTAGGGCTTGAGCTGGGCTTCGTCGAAGTTGTACTGCGCGGCGCGCACCTTCTCGGTGTAGTAGGCCCAATCCCAGGGTTGCAGCTTGAAGCTTGGCTGGCCCTTGGCCTTCTGTTCCTTGTCGATCATTGCCTGCAGGGTGGCGCCTTCACGGCGGGCATTGGCCACCGCAGGCGGCGCAAGTTTGGCCAGCATCGCGTTGATCGCTTCGGGCGTCTTTGCAGTTTGTTCGGCCACGGCGAATGCGGCGTAATTCGGATAACCCATGATCGCGGCGCGCTCGGCGCGCAGCCTGGTCACCTTCGAGACGATGGCGCGGGTATCCCATTGATTGCCGCGGCTGCCGCGGTTGATCGAGGCCCGATAAATCCGCTCGCGCAGGGCGCGGTTGTCGAGTTGCGCTTCCAGTGGCTGGCCGGTGGTGTTGAGCAGGGCGATCCGGTACTTGCCTTCCAGACCCTTGGCCTTGGCGTTGTCGGCCAGGACCTGGATCTGCTCGTCGTTCAGGCCTGCAAGTTCAGCGCGATCCTCGACCACGAGTGCCGAATCGTTGACCTCGGCCAACACATGTTGCCCGAATGTGGTCTGTAGCGTCGCCAGTTCGGCATTGATCGCCTTGACCCGTTCCTTTTGCGCCGGATCGAGATTGGCACCCGCGCGCACGAAGTCGCTGTAGTAGCGCTCGAGCAGACGCACGTCCTCTGCATCCAGGCCCAATTGATCGCGGCTGTCGTACAAGGTCTTGACCCGAGCGAACAGATTGGAGTTCAGGTAAGTGGCATCACGTGCTGCAGCGAACTTGGGTGAGTATGCGGCGTCTAGTTTGTCGAGGGTGTCGTTGGTGTTGGCGCTGGTCAGGTTGTCGAACACGGACTGGGCACGGCTAAGCAATTGGCCGCTGCGCTCCATCGCCAGGATTGTGTTGTCGAAGGTCGCTGGCTGCGGGTTGGCGGCGATGGCCTCCATCTCATGGCGCCGCTCGGCGATGCCATGCTCGAAGGCAGGCGCGAAGTCGGCGTCCTTGATCATGTCGAACTGCGGGAAATGCAGCGGCAGCGGACTGGGCGCCGCGAAGGGGTTTGAGGCAAAGCTGTCCGCGGGCATCGGGGTCTCCATCGTGGACGTCGTCGAAGGCATGGTCGCGGTCGCGCAACCGGCCAGGGCAGTGGAAATGGCAAGCGCAAGCGCGCAGGCGATCTGATGTTTCATGCGGATCCTCGTCAGCGTCGGAAGTTTCAAGGTCAAGCCTAGCGCAGGCAGTGGGCGTGAGCGCGTGACGAATGGCGTGGCATGGCAGGGCGGTTCACGCCATCCCGACCCGACGCTGGGGATAGTGGTTGCCAATCCCCCACCAACCAGAGGATCCGCAAATGTCTGACGTGACCAGTGTGATGACCGCCAACCCCTGCTGCTGCAAAACCGACACCCCGTTGCGCGATGTCGCGCAAATGATGATCGACAACGATTGCGGGATGATCCCGGTGGTTGATGAAGCCGGATGCCCCATTGGCGCAGTCACCGACCGCGACATCGCGACCCGCATCGTGGCGTGCGGCAAGGACGCCCAGAGTGCATGCGCCTGCGACGCCATGACCTCGCCGATCAAGACGATTGGCAGCGAGACCAGCCTGCATGACGCCACTTGCCTGATGGAGGCTGAAAAGATTCGCCGGGTCATCGTCGTCGACGGGAATGGCAAGTTGGCCGGCGTCGCCGCGATTGCCGACTTGTCGCTTGCGGGCAAGGATGAGGCGACCGCCGAGGTGGTCAAGCAGGTGTCGAAGCCCGGTCAAACCTGAACAGCCAACTCCGGCCGCGTCGGGCGGCGGATGCATTTTGGTGCATGGGCTCGGATGATCGAGCCCACAATGCATCCTCCCCATGAGACAGGACACGCGAATGGCCACGACCGCCTATGATTTCGATGCGGCCAGCCTTGATGGCACGCCGCAGCCGCTGTCCGACTATCGCGGCAACGTGTTATTGATCGTCAATGTGGCCAGCAAATGCGGGTTCACCCCGCAGTACACAGGGCTGGAAGCATTGTGGCGGGAGTACGGCCAGAAGGGGTTGGTGGTGCTGGGGTTTCCTTGTGACCAGTTTGGCCACCAGGAGCCGGGAAATGCCGATGAGATCCGCAATTTCTGCTCGTTGACCTATGACGTGAGCTTCCCGATGTTCGCCAAGGTCGAGGTTAACGGCGGCAATGCGCATCCGTTGTGGAAATGGCTCAAGGACGAGAAGGGCGGCCTGCTCGGTTTCGACGGGATCAAGTGGAACTTCACCAAAGTCCTCATAGGCCGCGATGGCAAGGTCATCAAGCGTTATGCGCCGACCGACAAGCCGGAGTCACTCGCCAGCGACATCGAATCCGCGCTGGCGAAATGACATTATGGGATTGTAGGTAACGAGATCGACCAGGCGTTCTGGCTGGGTCATGGCATGAGAGGACTCGGCACGTTGGACGGCGCGCCGATGTGCGCGGCGCGCGTCGGTTCGGGCCTGCGCGCCTTCATCCCAAAGCAGGGGCGTAGCACGCGGCTCCAGCCGACCAACGTGGTCAGCATCCAGCAGCCGGCCACCGTACCAACCAGTACCAGGGTGGGTTCCAGCACAGGCCCCAGGTTCATTGGCAGCAGCCAATACGCCATAAGGATGATCAGGCTCTGGTGCAGGATGTACCACGGATACACCGACGCATTCGCCCAAGGAAGCCAGCGGAAGGGACGGTCCAGTAGATGCTTGGCCCACCCCAGGATCGCGCTGAGCGCAAACCAGATGTAGAAGTTGCGCAGGGTGCGTACGACAAGTTCAAGCCAACCCGGCGCAGCTTCCGGGAGCCCGAAGACCAGCAATGCGTATGCGCAGAAAAAGCCAAATGCCCAGGCAGACGCACGCTTGCGAAAGCGGACCAGTTCATTCCAGACCCCGACATCGCCACCAAGCCACCAGCCGTAAAGGAAGGCGGTGAAGTACATGGCGTGCCGGTACCAGTCGTTGTGAAGGTCGCCATCTGTGCCGAAGATCGGCTGCAAGATCAAGGTCGCGGCCAGTAGCGGCAGCGCCGGCAGGGTCATCAGCCACCCCCCGCGCAGGTACGCGAACGGGTTAGGCAGTCGTCGCAGCAGTGGCAGCAGTACCGCGAACGCGAGCGTGTACACCCATAGGTAGGCCAGGTACCACAGATGGTTCCAGGTCAGCCCGTCGGAGCCGTCGAAGGCTTCGCCCGGCCAATTCCGGCCGCCCAGGTAGTCAACGATGAAGCGCCAGAACCCTGGCTCAACCGCTCCGTTGGCCACCCCTTGCGCGTACGGCTGGATGGGTACGACCACCAGCATGCCGAACACCAGTGGCAGCAGCAGGCGCCACGTGCGCAGTGCAATGAAGCGGCCGATGCGGGTGTCGCGCAGCAGGAAATGCACCGACAGCCCGGAGATCAGGAAGATCAGATCCATCCGCCAGCGGTTGACCAGCAGCATAGGCAGTTGCAGTAACTCGCTGGTATGCGTGCTCTTGAGGTGCCAGCCCCAGTCATCGCCGGCCACATAGAGCATTGCCCAGTGATAGAGGATCAGCAGGGCGAAGGCGAGGGCGCGCAAGGCGTCGATATCGTGGCGGCGTTGCATGGCTGGTGATCCGATCGAGGGTCCGCGTAGCCTGCAGCGCCTTGGCAAGGGCGTCCCCCCTCAAGTGACAAGCCGCGGACTTTTGGGATGAACTGCGGAACACGGGGACGACCCGATCCGCGCCAATGCCCGGATTGATGGAAAATGCGCGGATGCCAGCATCGACATCCACCACGAACCACTGGGATCGCTACCAACCCTATCGGCGGGTGGCCGAGATCGGCTATTGGGTGATCGGTTGCCTGATCAGCGCCATGAGCAATGCGGCCACGGCGTTGATGGACATCCGACGCGCAGGCCTGCACTTCGATGCATGGGAGCCAGCGGTCTGGGAGTGGAGCAGCACTCTGATGATATTGGCGCTGGTGCCAGCTGTGGTCTTGTACACCCGCCGGGTTCCCGTACACCTGGACACCTGGAGGCGGGCGCTGGCCCTGCACCTACTGGGCAGCGTGGTCTGGTCGTTGTTGCACGTGGTCGGGATGGTGGTACTGCGCAAACTGGCCTATGCGGTGCAGGGCAGCCACTACGATTTTGGCAATTGGCCGCGCGAATTCGGTTACGAATACATCAAGGACATCCGAAGCTACGCGGGGATGGTCCTCACCATTGAGGCGTATCGCTGGTTCCTGCGCCGCCTGCAGGGCGAGGCCAGCCTGCTGGCCCCGGCCGATGACCTGCCAGCGATCGAACCCGTGCAACGTCCGGAGCGTTTCCTGGTGCGCAAACTGGGCAAGGAATTTCTGGTCAATGCAAATGAAGTGGAATGGCTGCAGGCCGCCGGCAACTACATGAACCTGCACGTGCGCGGGCGCACTTACCCGCTGCGCTCGACGATGGCCGTGATCGAAGCCCAGCTCGATCCGGCCAGGTTCGTGCGCGTGCACCGCAGCCATATCGTCAACCTGGACTGCGTGGCCGAGATCCAGCCGCTGGATACCGGCGATGCCCGCATCGTCATGCGTGATGGCAGTGAAATCGCCTGCAGTCGCCGTTATCGCGATGCGTTGCGGCCCGCAGCCTACTGATCGCCACACGATTCATTTTTCAACGAAGGCGCGCTCGAACACGTACTCGCCGGGGGTTCCGATGCGCGGCGCCGGGTTGAAGCCGCGTGCATCGAGGATCGTGCGGAAATCGGCCAGCATCTGCGGACTGCCGCAAATCATCGCCCGGTCTTGCGTGGCATCCAGCGGTTCCAGCCCCAGCACTTCATTGATATGGCCACTGTCCAGCTGCTCGGTGATGCGACCCCGGTGGTTGCGCCCGGCGTGGCGGAACTCCTCGCGCGAGACCGCCGGGTAATACAGCAGCTTGTCGCGGATCACGTCGCCAAGGAATTCGTGGTGCGGCAGTTCGCGCTCGATGTAGTCGCGATAGGC
>JBDSIA010000325.1:0-8101 GCA_039918175.1 Thermomonas sp. | reverse complement strand
AATGGCGCGCGCATTCGGGACTCTCGGTTGGGCCACTTATACTAACGGGCTAGCCGCACACGACGAGCCCATGTCCACGACCCCGCACTTCGAAGGGATGACCTTTCAGGACCTGATCCAACGCCTGAATGCCTATTGGGCCGCGCAGGGCTGCGTGCTGATCCAGCCGCTCGACCTGGAAGTCGGCGCCGGCACATTCCATCCTGCCACCTTCCTGCGTGCACTCGGCCCGGAGCCGTGGAACGCAGCCTACGTGCAGCCCTGCCGGCGGCCAACCGACGGTCGCTATGGCGAGAACCCGAATCGCCTGCAGCGCTACTACCAGTACCAAGTGGCGATGAAGCCGTCGCCGGACAATATCGTCGAGCTGTATTTCGAGTCGCTCAAGCATCTCGGGATCGATCCACTCGTCCACGACCTGCGGCTGGTCGAGGACAACTGGGAATCGCCCACACTCGGCGCTTGGGGGCTTGGCTGGGAAGTCTGGCTCAACGGCATGGAAGTCACCCAGTTCACCTATTTCCAGCAGGCCGGCGGAATGGAATGCCGGCCGGTACTCGGCGAGATCACCTACGGCCTCGAGCGCCTGTGCATGTATCTGCAGAATGTCGACAACGTCTTCGACATCGTCTGGACGCATGGACCGGACGGCACCCCGGTGACCTATCGGGATGTCTATCACCAGAACGAAGTCGAACAGTCGACCTACAACTTCGAACACGCCAACGTCGAAGTACTGTTTCGTCACTTTGACGAAGCTGAAACCGAGGCATTCAAACTGATCGAACTTGCGTTGCCGCTGCCGGCATACGAGCAAGTCACAAAAGCCAGCCATAGCTTCAACCTGCTGGACGCGCGCCGCGCGATCTCGGTGACCGAACGCCAGCGCTACATCCTGCGCGTACGCAAGCTGTCGCAGGCGGTGGCCGAGGCGTACTTCGCGCAACGCGAGAGACTCGGGTTTCCCGGCCTGAAGAAGAACGATTTACAGCCGCAGGAGGCCGCGGCATGAACATGCAACCCCTCCTGATCGAGCTCGGCACCGAGGAATTGCCGGTCAAGGCGCTGCCCGGTTTGGTGCAGGCATTTTTCGACGGCGTGATTGCCGCGCTGGAAAAACGCGGCGTCACCATCGAACGCGGCGATGCAAAACCGCTGTATTCGCCACGCCGGCTGGCGGTGGTGCTGCCGGGTGTCGCCGCTGAACAATCCGAACAACGCAGCGAAGTGCTGGGTCCGTATCTGAGCATTGCGCTGGATGCCAATGGCGCGCCGACGCGTGCGCTGGAAGGCTTCGCCGCAAAGGCCGGTGTTGCCTGGGATGCGCTGGAAAAAACCAGCGATGCCAAGGGCGAGCGCTTCGTGCATCGCGCGATCACACCGGGCGCGAAGACCGCCGACCTGCTGCAGTCCGTGCTGGACGAAGCATTGGCCGGAATGCCAATCCCCAAGCGGATGCGTTGGGGCGGTCACGACTACGGCTTCGCGCGTCCATTGCACTGGCTTGTCGCATTGCTGGGCGATGACGTCGTAGCGCTGAATGCTCTGGGCATCGATGCCGGCCGCAACAGCCGCGGGCATCGCTTCCATCACGACAAGCCGGTGTGGGTGCAGTCTGCAGGCGACTACGTCGATGCACTGCGTGGCGCGCATGTGCTGGTCGATCCGGACGAGCGCCGCGCGCGCATCGTCGCCCAAGTCGAAGCCGCCGCACATGCCGCAGGCGGCAGCGCACGCATCAATGCCGACAACCTGGAACAGGTGAACTGCCTCAACGAATGGCCGGTCGCGGTGACCTGCGCGTTCGAGCGCGATTTCCTTGCGGTGCCGCAGGAAGCACTGGTCACCACCATGGAAGCCAACCAGAAGTTCTTCCCGGTGCTGGACGGCAGCGGCAAGCTCAGCGAGTACTTCGTCGGGATTGCCAATATCGAATCGAAAGATCCGAGCGAAATCCGCAAGGGCTACGAGCGCGTCATCCGCCCGCGTTTCGCCGACGCGCGGTTCTTCTTCGATGAAGACCTGAAGCAGGGTCTCGAAGCGATGGGCGCGGGGCTTGCGAGCGTGACTTATCAAGCCAAACTGGGCAGCATGTCTGACAAGGTGCAGCGGGTTGCCGCACTCGCAGAAAGCATCGCGAAAGACGTGGGCGTGGATCCGGCACTGGCGCGACGTGCGGCAGAACTGGCGAAAAACGACCTGCAGTCGCGCATGGTCAACGAGTTTCCGGAACTGCAGGGGATTGCCGGTCGTCATTACGCAACGGCCGCAGGCGAGTCTTCCGAGGTCGCACTGGCGATTGATGAGTCCTACCAGCCGCGTTTCGCCGGCGACGACATCGCTTTGTCATCGATCGGAAAGGTGCTGGCGATTGCCGAACGGCTGGACACGTTGGCAGGTGGATTTGCCGCCGGCCTGAAGCCGACTGGCAACAAGGATCCGTTTGCGCTGCGGCGTAATGCATTGGGGCTGGCTCGAACGATTATCGAGAGTGGTTTCGACATCAACCTCGTCGGGCAAATTAATTCTGCTTACGAAGTTCTCGATGATTCCATGCACGAAGTCGATCTTCGACGAAAGATTGCTGAAGCAAAGGGTGGCCTCATCGCACATGCACGGGGCTTTGTCTCTCCTGATCCCCGTCCGAATGAACTTTACGACTTCATCCTTGATCGACTTCGCGGTTACTACGCCGACAAGGGCGTGCCGACCTCGCACTTCACTGCGGTCGCCGAACTGAAACCAACGTCACTCTACGACTTCGATCGTCGCATCGATGCCATCGGCACGTTCGCGCAACTGCCGGAAGCCGCGGCGCTGGCCGCGGCCAACAAGCGCATCGGCAACATCCTGAAGAAGTCCGACGTGACCGTGGCCGAGACCATCAACCACGACCTGCTCACAGAGCCGGCCGAGCGTGCGCTCGCCGAAGCAGTGGAAGCGGTCTATGCGGAAACCGGACATGCACTGGCGCATGGCGATTACGTCAATGCGCTGGCCCACCTGGCACGGCTGCGGCCGCAGGTGGATGCATTCTTCGAGCAGGTGATGGTGAATGTCGATGACGAAAAAGTCCGGCACAACCGGCTGGCCCTGTTGCGTCGACTCGCCAATCGTCTGGGCAGCGTCGCCGCGATCGAGCATCTGTCGAACTGAGCCACGCGACGGCGCGTGGCAGCGGATGTTCGCTACGCGCCTCAAAACGCCGCTTCACGATCTACGCGCCACTCTCGCCGCGGTAAAGCCCGCGCGATCGATTCATGCAGCGTTGACCCGCCTCCAGCATCCGACCGGTATCCTGCCCAGATGCCATCAGCTCTTTTTCGCCTGACCATTGCCGCGTGTTGCCTGCTGACGGCGGTTCCGGCAATGGCCATCAAAGTCACCAAGGTCGAGGTCATCGTCACTGGCACCGACAACGAGGCCTTGTCCGACAATGTCCGCACTGCGCTGACCCTGGATGAGGAGGCCGGCAAGGTTCTAAGTAGCCGCCGGCTGAACTATCTGCTGCGCCAGGCCGAGGTTGAAACCCGCGAGGCACTGGAGCCGTTCGGGTATTACTCGCCAACGATCGTCATCCAGCGCAGTGATCGTGCGATCCCGCAAGATGCAGACGGGAGCGATAGCACTCCTGATGCAAAAAATGACACACCCGACCCGGACGCCGATGCCGGGGCGAACCAGCGCGGCCAGGCACGTGACACTCGCGTTCTGACCGTCAGCATCCATGTCGATCCGGGCACGCCAGTCCGCATCCGCGGCTTCACCTTGGGCATGGATGGCGATGCCAACGACGACGCCCGGGTGCAGTCCGCGCTGTCGACGTTCGTGCCTGCAAAAGGCGATGTGCTCGACCACACGCTGTACGAAACCAGCAAGGGCCAGGTCAATCGCGCGCTCGCCGATCACGGCTATTTCGATGCGGATTTCGCCACGCATCGGATCGAGGTGACGCGCGCGGATTTCGCCGCCGACATCGATCTGCGCTGGACCAGTGGCGTTCGCTTCAAGCTTGGCCAAGCGACTTTCACCCAGGCGCCGAACCCCATCATCCGTGACAGCCTGCTGCACAAGCTGGTTGGCTGGGACGCGGGCC
Organism: Thermomonas sp.; assembly: GCA_039918175.1. Taxonomy (GTDB): domain Bacteria; phylum Pseudomonadota; class Gammaproteobacteria; order Xanthomonadales; family Xanthomonadaceae; genus Thermomonas. The sequence goes on along the minus strand of JBDSIA010000325.1, from coordinate 4,005 downwards.
AGGCCTACGACGAAGCCAAACTCGAACGGTTGCGACATTCATTGGTTGCGCTGGATTATTTCGGCTTGGTCGAAGTGCTGCCGCAACCGGAACAGGCTGGCGAAAAGAAAGTCGTGCCGATCCAGGTCAACCTGACCCCGGCCCCGCGCAGCATTTATACCGCCGGCCTGAGCTATGGCACGGTCAGCGGCCCCGGCGTCAACCTGGGCGTGGAACGTCGCTACCTCAATACGCGCGGGCACAAGGCGCTGGCGCAACTGGACTACGCGCGCGAGCGCAAAGCGCTGACCCTGCAATACCGCGTGCCCGCCTTTGCCTGGCTGGACGGCTGGTACACCGGTAGCCTGCAGGCGGTGGATGAAGTGGACCGATACATCAACAGCCGTCGCGTGGAATTCGTGGCCAGCCGCAGCGGTCAGTTCAACCAGCATCTCAACCTGGTCGCATCGGCGCACGTGCTCCGCGAACGCTGGGCGTACAACCTTGCAGACGATGGTGGCGGCGCGGTGGCCCCGATCGACTTTCGCTACGCCAGCTTCGCGTACCCGTCGCTGCGCGCCGAATATATCGATGTCGACAACCGGCTGGCGCCGCGGCGTGGCGCAGGTGGCACGTTGACCCTGCGCGGCGGCAAAGGCGGCTCCACTGGCAATGCCAGCTTCGCGCAAGTGCATGCAACCGCGCAGTGGTTCCACGGCCTCGAACCCGATAGCCGGGTGCTGGTGCGTGGTGAACTCGGCCATACCTTTGGCAACGACTTGCTGGAACTGCCGCCGAGCCTGCGCTACTACGCCGGCGGCGACCGCAGCGTGCGCGGCTACGGCTGGCATGAAATCGGTCCCAAAGTGGAGATCGACGGGGGCGATAGCTACTACACCGGCGCCAGGAACGTATTGACCACCAGTGTCGAGTACGAACGCTACTTGTTCGGTCCATGGGGCGCCGCCGTCTTCGTCGACAGCGGCAGTGCCTTCAACGGCCGCAAACCCGAGATGCGCACCGGCGTGGGGTTTGGTTTGCGCTGGAAGTCGCCGGTCGGACCGGTGCGCATCGATATTGCGCACGGGCTGGACCACCCTGATTCGCCGATCACGCTGCACCTCAATATCGGTGCAGACCTGTGAGCAGCCCGCGCGAGCGCCGTCAGCATCGCCGATTTGGCCTCGAAGCACTGCCGAAAGACGCGACGAAAGCGCAGCGCGAAGCCCGCATTAGCGAACTGGCCACATTGCGCAAGCAACGCCATCGCAAGCTGGCATTCCGCAGCATCGTGGGCGTCCTGGTGCTGGTCGTACTTGCCGGCGGGTTGCTGTATTGGCTGCTGATGACCGGAGGCGGGCGCAACCTGCTGCTGTCGCAGATCAAGGCGCAGTTGCCGACAGGCACGCAACTCACCTGGCGCAGCGCCGAAGGACCGGCCGCGGGGCCGTTGATCCTGCATGGCGTGCATTTTTCGATGCCGCGCCAACGCGACCCGCAATGCAAGCCCACGCCCCAAGCCAGCTGCGCGATGGGCACGATCGTGTTCGATGCCGAAAAGGTCATGCTGGATCCGGCGTTGCGTCCCCTGCTCGGGCGTCGATTGCGCCTGGATGCGCTGGAAATAACCGGTGCCACGCTCGATCTGCCGCGCAGCGACACGCCGTTCGAATTTCCGCGCTGGCCGGATGTGCTGCCGCAGATAGAACCGCCCATCGACTTGCAGGCGGATGACATCGTCATCAACGATTTCAGGGTGATGCAGGAAGGCAATCCAGTCATCGCGATCCGCCGCGCCCGCGGTGGCCTTGATGCGCAATCCGGAAACTTGCATGTGGAGCATCTGCGGATCGACAGCGACCGCGGCCGGTTTGCAGTGCACGGCGATTACGCGCCGCGCGACAACTTCCGCAGCGACCTCACCGCCAGCGCCGTATTGCCTTCCACTGCTGGGCGCACACCTGCGCGGCTGGGCCTGGTTGCGCGTGGCGACCTTGCACGGATGGATGTGGCCATCGGCGGCAATGCGCCCGCTCCGCTGCACGCGACGCTGACCTTGCGCGGAAAAGATGCGCCACACTGGCAACTGCGCGCAGACAGTACGGCCCTCGATATGGGCTTGCTGACCGGCAGCGATGCTGCATCCACGTCGATCGCCTTCAACCTGCGCGGCGATGGCGTGGTCGGCGATGCCAACCTGCGCGGCCACTTCCAGCAGGGCGATTTCAGCGCGACCTTGCAACCCTCGAAACTCAGCCTGGACGAACAGGTGCTGCGCGTGCATCCACTGGTGGTCGATACCTTCGGTGGACGCATCAGCGCCAACGGCAGTGCCGACCTGCGCGACCCGAAGCATTCTTCGCTCAAGTTCGCAGTCAATGCGCGCGGCCTGCGCTGGCGCGGCAGCGACCAGGCCGTCGAGGTCGCAGGCGATGCCGACTTCGGCGTGGCCGGCTCGCTGGAGCGATGGGTCGCGATCGGCAACGCGCGCCTGCGGCGCGACAGCAAGCACGCGACGGTGGATTTCGATGGACTCGGCAATCGCCAGAGCGTGCAATTGCGCAAACTCCATGCGCAGATGCCGACCGGACGACTGGACGCCACCGGCAATGTTGCGTGGTCACCCGCAGTGCGCTGGGATGCCGATGCGCGCCTGTCCGGGTTCGACCCCGGCTATTTCCTGCCGGATTGGCCGGGCGCGGTGAAAGGCAGGATCACGACATCCGGTGAACAACGCGACAGTGGCAGCCTGCTCGCCGACATCGATGCGAATGACCTTGGCGGCACGCTGCGCGGACGCCCGCTGTCGGGCCACGCCAGCCTGCACATCGATGGCGATGTGTATGCGGGCGATGTCGCGCTGGCCGTGGGCCAAAGCCGGGTGACCGCGACCGGACGAATGGCGGCGAATATAGAGCTGGACGCCGACTTCGCGCCGTTGCAGTTGCACGACCTGCTGCCGGATGGCAATGGCAGCCTGCGCGGCACCCTGCACTTGCGCGGCGCTCGCACGCAACCTGACGTGGACGTGGACCTGGTGGGTGACGCCCTGCGCTTCGGCGACTATCGCGCCGAACATCTCAAGGCCAGGGGCAAGTTGCCGTGGCGCACCGGCAATGGCCAGCTGCTGGTCGATGCCAGTGGTCTTGCATTGGGCTTGCCGTTGGACACCCTGCACATCGATGCACGCGGCGCAGTGGAACACCTGCAGCTGGACGCCAACGCGCGGGGCGAGATCGGCGCGCTTGCACTGACCGGCAACGCCAACAAACAGGGCACGCGCTGGCAAGGAACCCTGGCGTCGCTGCGCTTCGCACCTGACAAGGGAGCGACGTGGGCATTGCAGGACGCAGCGCGCTGGTCGTGGGATGGCCGCAATGGGATCTTGAACCGCAGCTGCCTGTCCTCGGACGGCGGCGGCACGCTGTGCGCCAATGCCGAGTGGCCGCGGCGCGGGCTGGACGTGCAGGGCAATGGCCTGCCACTGGCTCTGCTTGTGCCCTACCTGCCCGAACGCAGCGAGGGCCGGCCTTGGCGCCTGGACGGCGAGGCCGCGTTGCTCGCGCACCTGCAACCCGCCGGCAATGCGTGGCGCGGCAACTTGGCGCTCACCTCGGCATCGGGTGGGGTAAGAAATTCGGCGCGGGCACGGCGCAACTTGCTGAGTTATCGCGACCTCAAGCTCGATGCGACGTTCGACCCGCAAAAAATCCAGGCCACCCTGGCCGCGGCGCTCGACGGTAATGGCCGCATCGATGCGCGCATCGGCACCGGCTGGGATGCGTTCGCGCCACTCGACGGAACGCTGCGCCTCAATACCGATGAATTGACCTGGCTGGAATTGTTCTCGCCCGACATCGTGCAGCCCACCGGCAAGCTCGATGTCGACCTGCGCTTGTCCGGCACTCGCGGGAAACCCGTGATCGGTGGACAAGGCCATCTGGCCAACTTCGCCACCGAACTGCCGGCGCTCGGCATCGCCGTGCAGGATGGCGACCTGCGCCTGCAAGCACAACCGGATGGCAC
>JBDSIA010000324.1:0-6832 GCA_039918175.1 Thermomonas sp. | reverse complement strand
AGCTGCCGGCGAACATGACCAACGTGCGCCGCATTGATCTGAGCGCCGTGGAGCGGCTTGACAGCTCGGGTCTGGCGCTGCTGTCCACGTTGTCTTCTCGCGCCGAGGGAAGCGTGAGCGTCGTCGGAAATCCGCCTGGCCTGGACGCACTGCGCGCGGCGTATCGGCTCGACGATAGCCTCGGTTTCAGTACGACATGACCCATCCCCCTGCATTACGCACCGCGATGGAGTGCACATGATCCGCCCGACCTACCTGCAAAATGCCGTACTGCTGTCGCTGGCCTTGCTGGTCTCGGCCTGCACCAACGGCGGCGGCGTGCGCACTGTGGCCGACACGTCGACGCTGGTGTCGGCAGACCATGCCGACGTACAGGTGGATGCCGCGCAGCCCGGCTCCGATGCGATATCGGTCATGCCGGCACCCGTCAACAATGATGCCGATCCAATTGCGGCTGGCGATACAACCACCATGGTGCCGCCGCAGGATCCGGGCGAAGCGACCCAGGCCGAACGGGATTACAACGCGATCTACGGCGCGCCCTCCGACCCGGTCGCCGATCCGACCATGGCGACGCCATACCTCGGGCTCCAGTCCTACGATCCATGGGAAAAGTACAACCGTCACATGTATGCATTCAACGCCGTGTTCGACCGCAGCGTCCTCAAGCCGCTGGCCAAGACCTACGCCAAGGTCGTGCCCGAACCTGCACGCAATGGCGTGAGCAACTTCTTCAACAACCTGGGTCAGCCGGCAACCATCGTCAACGCGCTGCTGCAGGGGAAGGGCAAGTTGGCGGCGCAATCGCTTGGGCGCTTCGCGCTCAACACCACGGTCGGCATCGTCGGCATCTTCGACCCCGCAACGCGGATCAAAATCCTCAACCGCAGTGAGGACTTCGGACAGACGCTGGGGGTATGGGGCTGGAAGCGCTCGCGTTTCCTCGTGCTGCCGCTGTTCGGCCCGAGTACGGTGCGCGACGCCCTCGGCATCGCCGTCAACGGGAGGCTATCGCCGCTGCGCTATGTCGAGGAGGACAAGCCCCGCGTCTTTTTGCAGGTGCTGGGACTGGTCGACCTGCGCACGCGGCTGTTCCCGCTCGACAACCTTGTGGTCGGTGCCACCGACGAGTACGTGCTGGTACGTGATTCGTGGCTGCAACGACGCGACTACCAGATCTCCCGCAGTCACGACGCCAATATCAATCAAGACGAGCAGCAGCTGCCCGATTTCCTCCAGGAAGACGAGAGCGATCCCAATTCACCTTCCCGCGTGACGCCGATAATCCCGGGCACCTGAGGCGGGGGTTGGCTGGTCCGCTGCGACGACGGTCAATCCCTCGTTGTGAAGGACGCCTGGATCACTTCTTCTGCTTCAGCACCACGCTGATTTCGCCATTGGTTTCCAGCAACACCACCTCGCAGTCGGCGATGTCTTCGACGTTGTTCTTCCTCAGCGCCTTTTCGAAATCGTGCTCGCTCACCAGCTCGCGCCGCAGCACATGCTTGAACACCTTGCCATTGCGCCCGAGCACGACGGCCTCGCCTTCAATGAGCTTCTCGACACTGCGGAAGCGCATGGTCAAGTCCGCCACCAAGTAGTTCAGCGCAATCAATGTGCTGGCCATGATGACGGCGCCGGTCAGTGAGTTGTCGCCGCCGTTGATGCCGTTCTGGACCGCATTGCCGAGCAGGATCACCAACACCAAGTCGAACGGCGTGAATTGGCCCACAGCACGCTTGCCGGAAAGCCGCATCAGCACCATCACCAGCACATAGATCACGACCGCCCGCAAAACGAACTGCCACCATGGCGCGGATAACTGGAACATCTCGTTCATGGAAGAATTCCCTCTAGACCTAGCGCATTCTGCCTGCGATGACCTTGCTGGAGGAAAGCCCCCTACTAGTCAGGGGGCGCGGCGAAGCCCGGCGGATTGGCAGCAACTCTTGGGTTTTTATGCGCCGCATGAAATGCGGCACATAAAAAAGCCCCGCAAGCCAGGGGAGGACTGCGGGGCGGGAGGAGGCAGGTTGGGGAGGACCTGCATCCGGATCACACCAGGGGAGGGGTAGTGATCGACGACAGACGTTGCACCTGTCGCGAGTGATATGACCACTTCCTGCATGGAGAGTTCGTGAAGAGTTCGGCGAATCATCTGACGGATTCAGGGCCGATTCATTCGCTCCCTCACGCCTTGGCAGAGACGGCGCTGGGATGCGGTTTTCGTGCCATCACGATCCTGCGCAAAGGGCCTAATGGGCCTCGTCCCAATTGTTTCCAACGCCTGTATCGACCAGCAGCGGCACCCGCAGCGCCGCGGCAGCGACCATCCGCGCCGGGGCCTGCTCCAGCAGGATCGGCAGGAAGGCCTCGTCGACCTCGAATACCAGCTCATCGTGGACCTGCAGCAGCATCAGGGCTTGCCCGCCCTGCCCGGCAAGCCAGCCATCGATATCGATCATCGCCCGCTTGATGATGTCGGCGGCGCTGCCCTGCATCGGCGCATTGATCGCGGCGCGCTCCGCGCCAGCGCGCTGGGCGGCGTTGCGTGAATGGATGTAGTCCAGGGTCAAGCGGCGGCCGAACACGGTTTCCACGAAGCCGCGCTCGCGGGCCTGCTCGCGGGTGCGCTCCATGAAGTCGCGCACGCCCGGATAGCGGCTGAAATACAGGGCGATGTAGTCCTGCGCCTCGCCGCGGGCGATCCCAAGCTGCCTAGCCAGCCCAAATGCGCTCATGCCGTACATCAGGCCGAAATTGATCGCCTTGGCCGCGCGTCGCTCGTTGCCGGAGACCTCATCGAGCGTCTTGCCGAACACTTCCGCCGCCGTGGCCCGGTGCACGTCGGCCCCGCTTTCAAACGCGCGCACCAGTGCCGGATCCTCGGACAAGTGGGCCATGATTCGCAATTCGATCTGCGAGTAATCGCAGGCCACCAGCTTGCGGCCAGGCGGCGCGATGAACGCGGTGCGGATGCGGCGGCCATCCTCACTTCGGATCGGAATGTTCTGCAAGTTGGGGTCGGACGATGACAACCGGCCGGTCGCCGCGCCGGCCTGGTGATAACTGGTGTGCACGCGTCCGGTGTCGGGGTTGATCATCTCCGGCAACGTGTCGGTGTAGGTGCTGCGCAGCTTGGCTAGCCCGCGGTACTCCAGGACAATCCGCGGCAGTTCGTGCTGGTCGGCGATCGCCTCCAAGGCTTCCTCATTGGTTGAGGGTGCCCCGCCCGGGGTCTTCACCAACGCTGGCAGTTTCAGCTCGTCGAACAGCAACGCGCCCAATTGCTTGGGAGAATCCAGGTTGAAACTGCGCCCGGCCAATTCGGTGGCTTTCTGCTGCGCGGTCAGCATTCGCCGTGACAGGTCGGCGGATTGCCTGCGCAGTTCATCTGCATCGATCAGCACGCCATTGGCTTCGATCCGCGCCAGTACCGGCACCAGCGGCATCTCGATATCGCGGTAGACCGACAACAGGCCGGCGTCGGCGTCGACCTGCGGCTTCATCACCCGATGCAGGCGCAGAGTGATGTCGGCATCCTCCGCTGCGTAACGGGTGGCATCGTCCAGCGCGACCTGGGCGAAGCCAATTTGCTTGGCACCCTTGCCGACCACGTCTGCGTACTTGATGGTCGTGTAACCAAGATGGCGCTGCGCCAGCGAATCCATGTCATGGCGGGCGATGCCGGCATTCAGCACGAAACTTTCCAGCATGGTGTCGTCGGCGTAACCGGCCACGTCGACCCCATGCCGGCGCAGCACGTGGATGTCGTATTTGCCGTGCTGGCCGAGCTTGCGCTTGCCGGCATCGGACAGCGCGGGACGTAAGGCATCCAGCACCGCTTCGCGCGGCAATTGGTCCGCGCCGGGAATGACATGCGCCAGCGGGATGTAGCAGGCCTTGCCGGGTTCCACGCACAGGCTGATGCCGACCAGGTTGGCGCGCAGCGGGTCCAGAGAATCGGTTTCGGTGTCGAACGCGAACTCATCTGCCGCGTGCAAGCGTGCGACCCATGCCTCCAATTGTTCGCTGGTGGTCACGCATTCGTAGTCGCCGGGCGCGGACAAGGCCGGATCCATGTCGGCAGGCGCAGGTGTCGCTGCTGCCGCAAAACCGCTGCCGCGTGCCACGCCCGGTTCCTTCTCCGCCGTTGCGGGCGCGCCGCCGTCAAGCTCCTTCAGCGCCTGGTTCAAGCCATAGCGCGCGTAGAGTTCCCGCAAGGTTTCGACATTCCGCTCACGTAGGTGCAACTGGTGCGGCGCGTGGTCCAGCGGCACGTCGATCCTGATCGTGGTCAGGCTGCGGTTGAGCGGCAAGCGGTGGATCACCGCACGCAGGTTCTCGCCAATCTTGCCGCCGATCTTGTCCGCATTGGCGATTACACCGTCCAGGCTTTCGTATTCGGCCAGCCATTTGGCTGCGGTCTTCGGCCCACACTTGTCGACGCCTGGAATGTTGTCGACTTTGTCACCCATCAGCGCGAGGTAATCGACGATCTGGTCAGCGCGAACGCCAAACTTCTCGATCACTGCAGCATCGGAATCCAGCTTGCCACCGCTCATGGTGTTGACCAGCGACACGCATGTTCCATTCGGCGCAACGCGCACCAGTTGTGCCATGTCCTTGTCGCCGGTGGAAACCACGACATCGATGCCAGCTTCAGCGCCTTGCACGGCGAGCGTGCCGATCACGTCGTCCGCTTCGACGCCACTCACGCGGATGATCGGGAAGCCGAGCGCTTCGACAATCCCGATCATCGGTTCCACCTGCGCGCGCAGTTCGTCCGGCATCGGCGGCCGATTCGCCTTGTAATGCGGATCCAGGTCGTCGCGGAAGGTCTTGCCGGGCGCATCCAGCACGAACGCCACGTACTCCGGCTGCTCTTTCAAATGTGCCCGCAGCATATTGACCACGCCGAACAGCGCGCCGGTCGGCTCACCCGCGGCATTGGTCAACGGCGGCAGCGCGTGGAACGCGCGATACAGGTACGAGGAACCGTCGATCAGGACAAGTTTCGGCATCTGCGGATTCTACGCCGCCGCCACGGAGCCTCCGGCATACTGCATGCGGCTTACTGAAAGCTCCACGCGGAGATAGACCATGCGCATCGCAACTCCCCTGCTCGCCATCGCGTTCGCGACGCAGCTGCTCGCAGCCTGCGCCAGCGATCCCACTGCCAGCCTGCCCGCGGACGCGGTGCCAGTCAGCCACACCGAATCCAATGGGGACGTGATCACCGAGTACCGGGTCGCCGGCGCGTTGACCATGGTCAAGGTCGTGCCGTCCCGCGGGCCGACCTATTACGTGATGGACCGCGATGGCGATGGCAAGCTGGACTGGGAAAAAGGCGAGGCGCCGATGACCTACTTCAAGTTGTACAGCTGGTAGCGGGTTTTCCTTTCAACCTTCATCCCACACCGGCGTATCAAGACTCACGCCGTGTCCGTAGGACACGGCTTCCGAGGGACGCTTCAATTCCCCGGCCGACTCCACTGCCAGGCACCTGTGTCCGGGACCAAGTAAAACATGGGCGGCTGCAGCCTCCAGCATTGCGTAGCTGTCGCGCTCGATGTCGGCAAGCACCTGTCGTGCGGTGGCCGCGCACCGCGTATCTGCAATGTCGACCTCACCGCAGTGGGTCAGGATTCCGAATCGATGACGGCATTCGCTGGAGGGCTGGAATACCTCGGGAACCAGGATATAGCGGCCATCCGGCGCGCGGTAGATCGTGATATCCATCGTGCGCACCCCAACGCAGCTTTCAGGACAGGCAGAAATAATATATCGGCACCCCGCCTTCTGCGCGCTTGCGCACAAAGTGCGGCTAATTTTCGTTCAGGTTGTCAAATCGGCAACGGCCTAGACAACAGGCGTTCGTGTTCGCTGGCCACCACCTGATAGCACTCGCAGCTGCGCGCCTCCAAACCCCGACGGTCGACAATTCGGATGCCACCGCGGCTGTTCTGGATCAGTCCCAGCTCCTGCAAACGGCCCGCCGCTTAGGTGAAGCCTTCGCGGCGCACGCCCAACCTATGAGGTGACGAGACGTTCCACGTGGCCTAGGATCGATGGGCGGCGGGGAGCCGCGACACCGGGAGTCGAGCATGGAGTGGTACCTCAAAGTACTCAAGAACTACGTGGGCTTCAGCGGGCGGGCACGCCGCAAGGAATACTGGATGTTCACCCTGTTCAACATCATCGCGGCGGTCATCGCGATGATTCTGGACAACGTGCTTGGGCTCAATTTCCAGGGCATGGGTTATGGCCCGATTTATGCCTTGTACGGTTTGGCGGTGTTGCTGCCCGGCCTGGCGGTATCAATCCGTCGCCTGCACGACACCGACCGCAGTGGTTGGTGGCTGTTGCTGGGTCTCATCCCCCTGATCGGCGCGATCATCCTGATCGTCTGGCTCGCGACTGATGGCACGGCGGGTGACAACCGTTTTGGCAGCAATCCGAAAGCAAGCCCCGCCTGACCCTCATGCAGCTGGCCAACGCGCCATGTGATGGGAAGCAATCCGGGCGGCGCCAACAGGCGCCGCTTTTTTGTCGCAGTCACCAATCAGTTGGCTGATAGTCCTTCAGGAACTGTCCCCACACATGCTTGCCGGTGTTGATGCCGTCGATGATCGGATCGAGGATGCGCGCGGCGCCATCGACGATGTCCAGCGGCGGATGGAAGCGTTCTTCAATCGTCTTGCGCTCGGCCAGCGCGACCGGATCCTCGTCGGTCACCCAGCCGGTGTCGACGCTGTTCATGTGGATGCCGTCACCGTGGTAATCGGCGGCGGCAGTGCGCGTCATCATGTTCAGCGCGGCCTTGGCCATG
>JBDSIA010000323.1:0-2036 GCA_039918175.1 Thermomonas sp. | reverse complement strand
GCGCGACCTGGAAGCCGGCCAACGACTGCGAGGTGGGCATGATTTCCAGCCGGCTGATGTTGAGGTGCGGCGGCAGCGTTGCGATCCAGAAAATGCTCTCGGCGATGTCCTCCGATGTTATCGGGTTTGCGCCGGTGTAGAGGGTGTCGGATGCGGCCTGATCGCCATGGGTGCGGACCACGGTGAATTCGGTTTCGGCCATGCCGGGTTCGATCGTGGTCACACGCACACCGGTGCCATGCAGGTCGCAGCGCAGCCCAAGCGAAAACTGGCTGACGAAGGCCTTGCTGCCACCATAGGTATTGCCGCCCGGATACGGATACACGCCGGCGACCGAGCTGATGTTAATGATCGCGCCCTTGCGCTCGATGAGCGAGGGCAGCAGCGCGTGGGTGATTGTCACCAGCGCGGTGACATTGGTATCTATCATGGTTTTCCAGTCCGACAGCAGCGCGTGCTGCGCAGGCTTGGTGCCCTGCGCCAGGCCGGCGTTGTTAACCAGCAGGTCGATGCCACGGAAGCGTTCGGGCAGTGAATCCAGTGCGGCGCGCATTGCGGCCTCATCGCGGATGTCGAAGCAGGCGGTGTGCACGGCGTCACCAAGTTCGCCGCGCAACGCATCAAGGCGATCGGCGCGGCGGCCGGTGGCGATGACCTGCCAGCCGGCATTGACGAAGCGTCGCGCGGCGGCACGACCGAAACCGGCAGTGGCACCGGTGATCAGGACGGTGCGGCAAGAGTTTGCGTTCATGCCGATATTCTAGCGAGGCACGCTGTCACCGGTTGTCGCGGGTGTGTGCCGGCGGCCTTGTTCGTGGGTTACCCGCTCAGTTGGTCTTCACCGCCATCGCCGGCAAGCCGCCGCTGGCGAGCTTGGATTTGGCGTCGGCCAGTTCCGAGGCAGTGCCATACGGCCCCATGCGTACCCGATACACGGTCTTGCCGCCAATCTGTGCCGCTTCCACCCGCGCGTTCAGGCCCAGCATGGCGATCTTGGCCTTCACCGTTTCCGCATCGCCGGAACCGCCGAATGCGCCGGCTTGCAGGATGTAGCGTGCATCGCTGGAGGTTGCTGCCGGATTCGCCGGGTTGCTGTCGCCGGAGTTTGAGCCTGAGGCGGGAACGGTGCTTGCCCCCGCGGCCGATGCAGCAGCCGTGGCAGTGTCCGGGTGTTCGGAGATCGGCGGGGGCAGCCCGGCTTGCGCCGCCGAGGCCGCGGTCTTGCGCACTGCTGCCTGCGCTGCTGCTTCCGCACGGGTGCTGGCAGCCAGTTCGGCATCGCTCATCGCGACCTCCTCGCCCGGGAGCAAGGTGTAGAAGTCGTATTGGGGTGATTTGGGCTTGTCGTCGCCGTGCTTGCCGCTGGCCGGCGTCTCAGTGGCGACATCGGGCGCGACTGCGTCGTCGTTGGCGCTGCTGGCCGGTTGCGCGTCCGGATTCGGCTTCGGTCCGAGGCGCAGGAACCCGTCGCCATCGGCACCGGATTTCAGTAACCGCGGCGCAGCCAGCACCACCAGCAAGGTGACCAGCACGCCGATCACCAGCCACGCCCACCCAGGCAGGCCGCGGGATGGGTTGCGCCGCGCCTGCGACTTGCTACGTCGTGCCGCCATTAGTTGCTCCTCCCGCTCTCAAAGTTAATCACATGCTCTCCGGGGCGCTCACGCCCAGCAATTCCAGTCCATTGGCGAGAACCTGCCGCGTTGCCCGCGCCAATGCAAGCCGCGCATCGCGAACGGCGGCGTCGGCGCCCAGCACCGGGCTGGCGTGATACCAGCTGTGGAATGCATTCGCCAGTTCACGCAGATACTGCGCGACCAGGTGGGGCTCCAGGGTGACACCGGCCGCTTCCACTACTTCCGGGAAACGCGAGAGCTCGCGCATCAACTCCTGCGCCGGTGCATCGTCAAGCAGGTGGAGGTTGGCCTCGCCGTTGGTGGCATCGTGCGGCATGCCTTTCTCGACAGCCTGGCGCAGCAGGCTGCAGATCCGCGCATGTGCGTACTGCACGTAATAGACGGGGTTGTCGTTGGACT
>JBDSIA010000322.1:0-6688 GCA_039918175.1 Thermomonas sp. | reverse complement strand
ACTATTCATTCAAGCTGAAACCGCTACGCGGTTGGCTCGATTCAGGCGTTAGGCGGCACGGGTACGTATGACCGAGCTGGAGGCCAGGCATGCAAGACTCAAGGACAGTTGCTCCGGTACAGGGATTTGGAGCGATTTGAACTGCTCGATGTCGTGCGGGGTTTGGCCCTCTTCGGGATCGTAACCGCCAATATGATCAGTTACTCCATGTACCTCTACCTGCCTGAGGCGGCCAAGTCGGCCATGGATACCAACGCCTCGGATAGGATCCTCGACTTCCTCGAGCTTGTCCTGATTGAGGGCAAGTTCTACACGATTTTCTCCGTGCTGTTCGGGGTCGGGTTCTCCGTCTTGTTGTCGCGCGTGCGCGCGAAGGGTCTGGTCTTCCATCCGTTCAATCTAAGGCGCATCGCCGTGCCTGGCTCAAGCAGTTTGCTTTCGGACCGCTCGAGTGGGTGTGGCGAATTCTGAGCTACGGACAGCGAGTGCCGCTGGCGAAGCGCGCTGCAGATTGAATGGTTATCGCCTAATCAAGTCATTCAAGCCGAAGTCGCTCCGCGGCACGGCTTAACTCAGGTGTTAGACGTCATGGCAAATAACTACAATCCAAATCAAATTCCGCGTACAGAGCAATTCATCAATATTCTCTATGCGGCTTTTATCATCGCTTTAGGCGTAATTGGATTGATGACGGGCAATCTTCTATTGCCAGGAAAACGGATTGGCCCTGGTTCCGGCGGGCTCAGTCTTCATGGGTTAACCGCTTGGTTCATGGGTGCGGCCATGGTTTGCGCATGCGTCGTACTTCTTTCAACCGTAGTGGACCATTACGACCGGCGTGACAATGAGGTCAACTACCAGCGGATCGCCCGTGTTGGCAAGGTACTAGGCTGGTCACTATTCGCAATTGCTCTGGCGCTTCACCTGATTGGTATTGGGGTGTAACAATGCGTTCAAGCCGAACCCACTTCGCTTCGGCCGCGCCGATTCGCCCTTAGCGCTGGCACGCCTCAAGATGCGTCAGATACAGACGTAAATCGAATTCCAACTGGTGGTAATCAGGTTGCATGTGCGTGCACAGCCGGTAGAAGGCTCTGTCGTGCTCGGCTTCCTTCATGTGCGCCAGTTCATGTACCACGATCATTTCCAGGAAATCGGCGGGTGCGTCGCGAAACACGCTGGCAATGCGAATCTCGCGGCTGGTCTTGAGCTTGTCGCCCTGCACCCGGGAAATAGTGGTGTGGGTGCCGAGCGCATGCTTCATGACCTGTAGCTTGCTGTCGTAGCTCACCTTGCCCAGTGGCACCGATTTGCGCAGGTGACGATCCTTGAGCGCTTGCACGTAGTCATACAGTTGGCCGTCGCTGCGTACGGCGTGCGGCTGTGCGTACTTGTCGCCCAGCATTCTGCCCAGGCGATCTTCCCCGATCAACGCGTGGACATGCGCCAGCACGTGTGGGGGATAGCCAGCCAAGTATTTGAGGGGTTCCATCGGCAGAAGTTTACCGACACGGGATTCTCCAGAAACAAGTGTGCCATGCGGGCTTGCGTCTCATCCTGCTTTCACCTTGCATCACCCACGATTTGCGGCAGATATTTGATGCTGCGGAGATAAAAATGTCGCCAGATCTTGTCCGATGGACTGCCAGCAGCAAGCCGAAGCGGACGTAGGGGATTCCCCGTGGGCAAGATTCGCATCGGTTGCGCCGGATGGGCTATCCCCAGTCAATATGGCCGTTTGTTCCAGGAGGATGGTTCGACGCTTGAACGCTATGCCTCGCGCTTGGACGTGGTGGAAATCAATTCCTCCTTCTATCGCCCGCACCAACCCAAGACCTACGCACGCTGGGCTGCTTCGGTACCCGCCACATTCCGCTTCAGCGTCAAGGTGCCCAAGTCCATCACCCACGATCACTTGCTGGTTGGAACGGCGCCGCTTGTCGATCAGTTCCTCGACGAATGCCTGGAACTTGGTCACAGGCTTGGTGGGTTGCTTGTGCAATTGCAACCCAGTCTTCAATTCGATGGCAGGCGCGCCAATGCCTTCTTCGGACTGCTTCGGCGACGTCTGCCAGATAAAATTGCAATCGCGTGCGAACCGCGACACCCGACATGGTTCGGGCCGAAATCACTCGCAATCTGCGAGCGATATCAGGTCAATCGCGTCGCCGCCGACCCCGCTCCGTTTCATGCACCTGGGCCGCCATTGCTTCCAAGCGATAGCGGCCGCTGGCGATACTGGCGGCTGCACGGATCACCCCGCATGTATTACAGCGCTTATTCTCCCGCCACTCTGGGGAAGCTGGTACCGGCACTGCGACAGGCCGCCCGCACCAGCAACGTATGGGTAATCTTCGACAACATGGCTCATGGCCATGCAGTCGAAAATGCTTTCACCTTGAAAAGCCTGGTTGCCGCTGCATCGCATCCAGCCTCTCAAATGAGCGGCACAACCTGAACAATTCAGAAGCATATGCACGAAAAGAACAGTTTGCATCGCTGGTGTCGACGTGACGTATACGCACATGTTGGCATCGTAAAGGCACACCCGCCTCGGCGGGCATCTCAACGCAACGGAGCACGAAAATGACTGTAGAAGACCGAGATATGAACCGCGATCCCATCTCCAATGCGCCTGGTGCACATCCCGTTGGTGTTGGCGTGGGCGGCGTTGGCGGGGCAACCATCGGAGCAGGCGTTGGTGCACTGTTCGGGCCTATCGGCATGCTGATCGGTGGTGCCTTGGGAACGATTGCCGGCGCTGCGGCAGGCAAAGGTGTTGCGGAAGGGATAGACCCCACCGGCGAAGCAGACTACTGGCGTGACGAATACAAGAATCGTCCATACGCCAGTTCGGATTACAACTACGAAAACGATTTTGCACCCGCCTACGCTTACGGCACCACGGTGCGTTCCCAGTACGCAGGGCGCACGTGGGATGATTCCCTGGAAAACGATATTCGCAGTGGCTGGGAACAGACCAAGGCCAAATCGCGATTGACCTGGGAACAGGCCAAGGATGCGGTGCGTGATGCGTTTGACCGTACCGACCGCACCTACCGCACCTATGCGGCCACCGATTCCCATTATCAGGAAAAGCACAAGAGCGCGGATTACTACAAGTCCGATTACGGCTATGACTCGGACTACAAGCCTGCCTACCGGTATGGCACCTATGCCCGTGCCTCCAATCCTGGCCGCACGTGGGACGACAGCCTTGAATCCGAGCTTGGCGCCCGCTGGGATTCGGCCAAGGGCGAATCACGCATGACGTGGGAACACGCCAAGCATGCAGTCAAGGATGCCTGGCATGGTGTGGAACGTGCACTACCCGGTGATGCAGACGGCGATGGTCGCTAAGTAAGACGACTAGCTCGAAGCTCAAAAAGAAACCCCGCCTCGGCGGGGTTTCTTTTGAGCTGATTGTTTGAGCTGCTGGGTGGCAACCGCCACCATGAACGAAGAGTCCTGTACTCCTTCAAACCTAAAGCATTTTTTCGCGCGCATGCTCCGCACGTGAAGCACCAATCGCGGTTTCAACCTGCTTCACTTCCTCCGGGGGCGGCAAGACGGCCGGCATTCCAAGCGACTGGATCCACAGTTCGCGACACCAACCTTGCGTGTGATACAGATGATGATCTTCATCCTGTTCCACCGCATCGAAGGCTGCCTTCAACACCTTCGCATGGGGACCGCCAGCGTCAGCGACCTTGCCAATCAGTTCCCAGTTCTGGTGATCCTTGGTTTCGGCCAATACCACGCATTCGCATGCCACCAGTTCAGCCGCTTCAGGGCTGGCCTTGACCATCGCCATTTCCATTGCTTTCACCAGCGAGGCACCTAGGTGGGCCACCACTGAGCGACCGGGACTTTGCTCTTCGGTGTCCATGTCCAACTCATTGAACACATTGCTCAACACCTGTTCGTGGGTACGCGTCTCGCCCAGATAGCCTTGCCACTCTTTCTTGAGATCTTCGTTCTGGGCTGCCTTCAGGGCAGTCGTGTACACCTTGATTCCACCCCGTTCGGTTTCCAATGCCTGCAGCAGGAGTTCATGGACTTGCGCTTGATCCGCTCTCTTTGCCATCTGGGTATGCTCCGGTTTGAGGAAAGCATTTATGTATCGCTGTCGCTGTCGAATGGACGTGAACTGACATGACTCCAACAGTGTTTTGCCGAGAAAAAAACGACCCATGCTGAATGACCTGAACAAGACAGTTGATGCTCTCTATCGCGTGCCACGGCAGTTCTACCTGCGCCATCCAGCGATGGTAGCTCCCGAGTTGTTGAACAAACTATTGGTGCGCAAAGACGGCCGGATCGGGCGCATCGTCGAAGTGGAAGCCTATGCAGGCAATGAAGATGCTGCTGCCCACTCCTTCCGTGGCAAGACCACAAGGAATGCGACGATGTTCGGTCGTGGAGGACATCTGTATGTCTACTTCAGCTATGGCATGCACTGGTGCGCCAATGCGGTTTGCGGCGCGGTCGGCGAAGGCCATGGGGTCCTGCTGCGCGCGATGGAACCCTTGCAGGGGCTAGACCTCATGCGTCAGGCACGTGGTCATCCTGCACGCGATCGAGACTTGGCCTCGGGCCCGGGGAAACTGGGCCAGGCGATGGGCATGAACAAGTCCTGGGATGGCGCCGATCTGGTCACCGGTGATCAAGGCATCTGGATTGCGTCAGATGGCACGTCTCCACCCGCCGTACCGGCTTCAGGGCCAAGAATCGGCATTCGACATGCGGCTGATTTGCCATGGAGGTGGCATGTGAAAGAGAGCATGCATGTGTCCAAGCCACGACCACGCTGATCGGCCCGACACATGCGATGAGTAGGACTTCCAGCCCTGCCAGCGGTTACCCGTTCCGAGGTTCACCCTACGGCACGGTTGTTGCTCTCCCAGCGTCAAGCTGACTTGCGAGCCTTGGTTGAATTTTTACTGGCTGGGGCTTTCTTGGCTGGAGCTTTCTTGGCCGCCACCTTCCCGTTGCCCTTCGTCGGCTTGCCGCCTTTTTCGCCCAGACTCTTCTGCAGCAGCGCCACGAAATCCACTACATTCGTCGCCGCGCCTTCCTGCGGCTCATCATGCTCGTCGAGCACCTTGGCGGTGGTGCCCTTTTGCTTGATGCGCTTGCGGATGAGATCGGACAGGCGCTCTCGAAACTCGTCGTGGTAGTCCTCGGGGCTCCATTTGGAAGCCATTGACTCGACCAGTTGGGTCGCCATTTCCAATTCCTTGGCGCTCACCCGGTAGTCACTGGTCTTGCCTTCGGGAAGCTTGTAATCGGCCGGATCCACCAGCTCTTGTGGGTAGCGCATCAGGATCAGCACCAGCGCATCGCCGAGCGGCATCACCGCAGACAGATATTCGCGGGTGCGGATCACCACCCGCGCCACGCCCACCTTCTTCGCCTTGCGCAGGGTCTCGCGCAACAGCACGTAGCCCTTCTCCGCTTTCTTTCCGGGCACCAGCACGTAAGGCTTCTCGAAGAAACGCACATCGATGGCGTCTTCGTCGACGAACGCTTCGATCTCCACCGACTCGTGGGTTTCCGGCGCCGCCGAGGCGATGTCCTGCTTGTCGATGACGACATAGCTGCCCTTGTCGTACTCGAAGGCCTTGATGATGTCCTTCCATGGCACTTCGTCGCCGGTTTCCGCATTGACTCGCTCAAAGCGGATTGGCTTGCGGTCGCGTGCATCCAGCATGCGGAATGAGAGGTCGGTGCTGCGCGTGCCCGACATCAGTGAAACCGGGACGTTGAGCAGGCCAAAGGACAGGTTGCCGGTCCAAATCGGGCGAGCCATGGCGATGCCTTGTATTGAAAGGCTCACGAGCGTGCTCCGCCGGGCGTCACGACATTGTGGAGGCGATCATTCCGGCAGGGACTGCTCGACCTGTTCAATACCCTGCCACGGGTGCGCTTTCAGGCGCTTCAGCCGCGCCGGCGTGTTGCCGATATCGAAGGCATGCCCGCTGGCCACGCGCCCGAGTTCTTCCCAACGCAGCGGCATCGACACCGGTGCGCCAGGCCGGGCGCGCACGGAGAAACTGGCCACGCTGGTCGCGCCGCGCCCATTGCGCAGCCAGTCGATGAAGATCTTGCCCTTGCGCAGGCGTTTGGAAGCTGTAGCCACGTAACGCAGCGGATCCATTTCGCGGGCAGCTTCGGCCACCGCCTTTGCAAAGGCTCGAGCCTTGTCCCACGGGGCCGCTGGGGCCAACGGCACCACCAGGTGCAGGCCTTTGCCGCCACTGGTGCGCACGAACGATTGCAGCCCTGCCTGCTTGAGGAAATCACGCAATTGGCGCGCCGCGGCGACCACTTCCGCCCATGCCACCGCCTCGTCCGGATCCAGATCTAATACCAACCGGTCGACATGTTCGATGTCCTCCACGCGCGAACCCCACGGATGGAACTCGATGCTGTTGAATTGCACCAGTTCCATAACGCTGGCGGCATCGGTGACGACCAGATAGTCCTCGTGACCACCATCGCTTGCTTCGACCTGAACCCGCGATACCAGCTCAAGGCCCGGCATGACATGTTTCTGGAAGAAGCATTGCGAGCCGATGCCACCCGGGCAGCGCACCAGCGAGAGCGGCCGACCGCTGATTTCAGGCAGTAACCATTCCATGACCGCCCCGTAGTAGTCGTAAAGCGCGCCCTTGGTGATGCCGTC
>JBDSIA010000321.1:0-2031 GCA_039918175.1 Thermomonas sp. | reverse complement strand
GATGTCGAAACCCACCAGCCGGTCACGGCGTATGGCGCGCCATCGGGACCGATCCGCGTTGGCACCTATGCCGGCCAGCGCGTGGCATTCCTGGCGCGGCATGGTGAAGGCCATTCGCTGCCGCCGCACAAGATCAATTACCGCGCCAACCTGGCTGCGTTGAAGGCCATCGGTGCATCGCGCGTACTGGCGTTGAACACGGTTGGCGGCATTGCCCCGCACTGCGGTCCGCGCGTGCTGGCCTGCCCCGACCAGTTGATCGACTACACCTGGGGCCGTATCTCCAGCTTGTGCGAGGAGCCTGGTACCGAAGTGCAGCATGTCGATTTCGGCGATCCGTACTCGCCGGCATTGCGGGCACGCATCATCGCTGCGGCGACGCGTGCTGCCGTGCCGCTGGTCGATGGCGGCTGCTATGGCGCAACCCAGGGCCCGCGCCTGGAGACCAAGGCGGAAATCGCGCGCATGCGCCGCGATGGCTGCGACCTGGTCGGCATGACCGGCATGCCGGAAGCGGGGCTGGCCCGCGAATTTGGCCTGGACTATGCCTGCTTGGCCATCGTCGCCAACTGGGCGGCTGGTGCCGGTCCCGATCCCGACGAGGTGATCACCCTGCAGGACGTGCTGGACAACGTGGCGGCTGCGATGGATGGCGTGCCGCGTCTGCTGGCCGAATTGCTCGCGTCCTGATCCAGCCATCGCGATGCCAGCCGTTGCATGTGCAAGCCGTTGTTGCATACTCGGCGCCGTGCGTCCGGCCGCCATGGCGAAAGCGCACGTTCCGGCAATATTTCCGAGAGGTCATAGTCATCATGCAAAACGGCACCGTGAAATGGTTCAACGACGCCAAGGGCTTCGGTTTCATCACCCCCGAGGACGGTAGCGCGGACTTGTTCGTGCATTTTTCCGCGATCGATTCCAGTGGCTTCCGCAGCCTGCAGGAAGGCCAGCGGGTGAGTTTCGAAGTCACCCAGGGCGCAAAGGGCATGCAGGCGACCGAGGTCAAACCGGTCTGATTGCACCACGTTCGAAGCATTCGATGCCCCGCCTCGCGCGGGGCATTTTTTATCCGGAAGACTTCAGCAAGCCGAGTCGCAACAGGCTGTCAATCAAGGAATTGCAGCTTGGCCAGTTCGGCGTACAGGCCGCCCTGCGCCAGTAGTTGCTGATGCGTACCCTCGGCGATGATGCGGCCGGCATCCATCACCACGATGCGATCAGCCATCAGCACCGTGGCCAGCCGATGCGCGATCACCAGCGTGGTGCGGCCAGTCATCAGGTTTTCCAGCGCATGTTGCACCGCGCGTTCGCTCTGGGCGTCGAGCGCCGAGGTCGCCTCGTCCAGCAGCAACACTGGGGCGTCCTTGAGCAGGGCGCGGGCGATGGCGACGCGTTGCTGCTGGCCGCCGGACAGGCGCGTGCCGCGTTCGCCCAGCTCGCTGGAGAAGCCTTCCGGCAATGCATCCAGGAAATCATCGGCCTCGGCGGACTCGGCCGCCTGGCGGATCTCGGCGTCGGTCGCGTCCAGCCGGCCGTAGCGGATGTTGTCGGCAGCGCTGGCAGCGAACAGCGTGGGTTGTTGCGGCACCAGTGCGATCGCATCGCGCAAGGCCGCAGGATCCAGATCGCGCAGCTGAATGCCATCCACACTGATATGGCCCTGCTGCGGATCATGGAAGCGCAGCAACAAGGTGAAAACCGTGCTCTTGCCGGCGCCGGATGGCCCGACCAGGGCGACGGTTTCGCCCGGCTGCACATGCAGGCTGAACCCCGCCAACGCGGCGACATCGGGGCGCTGGGGGTAATGGAAGGTGACATTCTCGAATGCGAGCTCGCCGCGTACCGGCGATGGCAACGACAGCGGGCTATCGGGCGCGACAATACCCGGGGTTTCATGCAACAGGTCGTTGATCCGGCCCATGCCACCCGCGGCTTTCTGCAATTCATTCCAGACTTCGGCGAGTGCCGCCACCGAGCCGCCGCAAAAAAGCGCATACAGCACGAACTGGATCAGGGTGCCGGCGCTCATGC
>JBDSIA010000320.1:0-4074 GCA_039918175.1 Thermomonas sp. | reverse complement strand
CGGTAGCGACTGACCAGATCGGCGTCTTCGAGCACCCGGAAGGCATCGATCAGGGTCTTGCGCGCCAGTCCATTTTCGTAAACGCGATCGCGCTGCAGCATTTCGATGAACTGAATGAGGCCGGCCTCGGCATCGCCGGAGACCAGCTGGCGAACGCCCAGCAGGTGACGCGCACGCAGGTCGGCCGGATCGACGGCGATTGCTGCTTCCAATACCTCGATAGGCGGCGCGTCCTTCAGCAGGGCCGCGAATCCAAGCCGCGCGCGCGCCTTGATCGTGCGATCGTCGGTCGCGAGATTGGCGGGCAACGCGTCCAGCAGCTTTTCGGCTTCGGCGGTCGCGCCGGTTTGCAGCAGGGCCAGTGCGAGGTCGAGCTTGAGGTCGGGCTTCTCCGGCTCGGCTTCGGTTGCCTTGCGCAGGCGCATCACCTCGGCATGCGGATCGACGGGTGGTGCTTCGATTTCGACGACTTCTTCCTCGATTACCTGCGCGGGTTCGATGCCGTGATGGCTCAGGAACTCCTTCAATTGGCCTTCCGGCAATGCGCCGGGAAAGCCATCGACAAGTTGTCCGCCCTTGACCAGCATGACCGTTGGTACCGAGCGGATCTGGAACGCGGCGGCGAGGTCCTGCTCTTGATCGACATCGACCTTGGCCAGCAGGAACGCGCCGTTGTATTCGGCAGCCAGTTTTTCCAGAAGTGGCCCCAGGGTCTTGCACGGTTCGCACCACGGCGCCCAGAAATCCACCAAGATCGGGGTCTCAAGCGATGCCTGGATGACCTCGGTTTCGAACGTGGCGGCGGTGGCATCGAAGAATTGCGGCGTGGCGATGTCGGTCATGGGCGTGGCCATGTTGGGTTGCCTTGGAGATGGCGATGGCTGCGACGATAACAAGCCGATGTAAAAAATACTTGACATCACAGAATCCAGATGTAAAGTACATATTACATTTAGTCCGTCAAAGGTGACATTCATGAAAGGTCTGCAACCACGCACTCAACTGATCGTCTGGCTGGTGCTGGCCGGCGTGGGCTTGGGCCTGTTCTTCAGTGGTGAGTACCGCGACATCCCGTTTCCCGTCGGTTGGATCGGGACATTCCTGTTCGTGGCGGCAGTGTGGTTCAGTGTCGATGCCTTGCATCGCGTTCCACAGAGTGATGCCGAAGCGCGGATTGCCCACGGCGAATGGCAGGCCTGGATCGGCGTGGCATTCGTCGGTGCGGTGATCGCGGTCACCCTGATGAAGGCGCATCTTTTTCTCCCGCAGGTCCCGCTCCGCCAGAACCCGGACGCTGGTGCGGTGGGGGAACGCATCGGCACCTTGTTCGTCGCCTGGGTGGTGTTGGCGCATGTGCTCAAGCAGCGCTGGGCCGGCAGGGTCATCGCCGACGAACGTGACGCGCAGATCGAACTGACCGCCAGCCAGTGGGGGCGTTGCGCGACTGCGGTTGTGGTCATCGGGATCGCGGTGCTGCTTGGTTTCAGTGATACCGCGCGCTTGCAGCAATTCAGCTATCCGTACATCGCACAGATGCTGATGTCTGCGTTGCTTTGGGGCCTGTGGTTCGACCAGTTGGTTGCCGCGATCCTCTATTGGCACGACCGGAGGGCGGTGGCATGAATGCCGTCGCGAATGCAGGCACGAACAGTGACATGGCAGATGACGTCACCGCCAGCCACGCGCATCGGCCGAAACCCATGCCGTGGAGCAGCATCTTGCCGGTTCTCGTGGGCTTGCCTGCAGCTTCGACCTTGCTGTCCTGCCTGCTGCTGGCCCAGGACCGCTTTCCCGCCATGGGTCTGGATTTTCGGCTGGTGTTCTGGCCCATGGTGGCTGCGTGGTATGTCGCGCAGATCGCGATTCTCGGCCGGGTTCTCAAGGCCAACAGTTGGCAATGGCGCGATATCGGTTACGGATTCAACCGTCGCCAGACCGTGTGGCTGATTGGGGGCTACCTCCTGTTCGCGATCGCTCTGGTGGGTTTCGTGGAATTCGCTCTGAGGGGAGCCGGCATAGGTCCGGCTGAGCTGGCGAAGCTTTCCGATTTTTCCAACCTCACGCCCCAAAACACCATGGAACGCGCTGCGTTCGTATTGATGGGACTTGTAGCAGCCCCCTGCGAGGAACTGGTGTATCGCGGTTTCGCGATAAATGCCCTACGCAGTCGCGGATGGAGCCCATGGCTAGCGGTGCCAGTGGCAGCGGTGCCGTTCGTGTTCCAGCATGGCCTCAAATCGCTCGACCATTTCTGGTGGTTTTTCGCTTGGGGGCTGGTGTTTGGAGTTGGCTTGGTGATGGTGCGCAGGTTGTACGCGAATATCGTGATGCATTGGCTGGTGATCCTGTCAGCCCTGTTCGCCATCCTGCAGGTATTGAGGTAGGGCCATGGCCGCCACCACGATCGTCAACCACATCCGCCGCCTGCGCTTCGAGCGTAGCGAGCTGACCCAGCAGGCTCTGGCCGACGCCTGCAGCGTGACCCGGCAAACGATTATTGCCCTGGAAGCCGGCAAGTACGCGCCATCGCTGGAACTGGCATTCCGCATCGCCGATGCGCTCGGTGTCCGCATCGAAGACGTCTTTCATTGGAGCAGGCCAGCATGACAAGCAAAACCCACAACGTCGTCCGCATCATCAAATGGCTGGCAATCAGCGTGGTGGTCATCGCGCTGCTGCTATTCGCATGGATCCAGTGGTCAGTTGCCAGTTTCGATACCAAGACGCTGCCCGCCCGCCATGGGCAGGTGGATGTGCAGTTGTACGCACGCGATGGCGCGCCGCGTCCGCTGCTGGTCGGTTTCGGTGGCGGTGAGGCCGGCAATGCGTGGGCCAGCGACAGGTGGAAACCCCAGCGCGAGCGCTTCCTGGATGAAGGCTACACGATACTGGCGGTCGGCTATTTCGGCACACCGAATTCGCCCGAGCAGCTTGACCGCATTTCGCTGGACGGGATCCACGACGCGATCCTCAAGGCGGCCAAAGATCCGCGTGTGGACGCGCGCTGCATCGGTGTAATCGGGGGTTCGCGTGGGGGCGAGCTTGCGCTGCTGCTGGCCAGTCATTACCCCGACATCCACGCCGTGGTTGCCATCGCGCCTGGCAGCGCAGTATTCCCGGCACTGACCGATGCGATGACCACGCCGGGATTCTCGTTGCACGACAAGTCGCTGCCGTTCGTGCCAGTACCATGGGGCGCGACCACCAATCTGCTGGTGCACGACCTGCGCGGTGCGTTCGACAAGATGGTCAGCAACACCGCTGCGATGGATGTCGCTGCGATCCCGGTGGAGCGGATCAACGGGCCGGTGTATTTCGTGTCCGCGAGCCAGGATGAGTTCTGGCCCTCGCGTGACATGTCCGATGCGATGATGGCCCGGCTCAAGAAGCATGGCTTCCAGCATCCCGCCGAACACCTGGTGGTGGAGGGAGGTCACAGCGAACCCCTCGACGAATTCCCGAAGATGGAAGACTTCCTGCGGGACAACTTCGCCAAGGCTTGCCGATGAAGCAGTGGCGCGACCGGCTCGCGTGGCTGGCGGTGGCTTCGTTCGTCGCCGGTCTGCTGCTTGCGAACATTGGCCTGCCGGAATATTCGCAGCTGATTCACCCGGTTGGCCTGCGGGGTGCGGCAGGCCTGCCTTACGCGATGGCGTTCAACCTGATGCTGTTCGTGTTGCCAGGCATCTTGCTGGCGATGGTAGGGCAAATGTTGCGCAAAGCATTGCGCGATGCGGGCTGGTTGGCCCGCATCGGCATCGTGCTGGTGCAGTTGTCTGCAGTCGCCTTCGCGATGCAGGGACTGATGTCGCTGGACCCGGCCGAGATGGACGCGACCATGAGCCGCCTGCATGCGCTGGCGTGGATGCTGTGGTGGATCGCATTTGTGCCCGGCGCGTTGCTGCTTGCGCTCGGTGCGCGGCGTGGCAAGGCATTCGTGCTTGCTTCGATTGCGGCGGCGGTACTGGTGCCGGTGATCGCTGTGTTCGCACCGATCGGGTTATGGGTCGGCGTGGCGCAGCGGCTGGCGTTCGCTGTGTGGTTTGGGTGGTGGGTGTTTGCGGCGGGTCGGCT
>JBDSIA010000319.1:0-6923 GCA_039918175.1 Thermomonas sp. | reverse complement strand
TGGGCGCGGCTGCGCCCGACCATCCCCAGCTTCAGCGACCTGGCGCAATACCAGGCTTGGGAGCAGGGCCGCGCGCCGAGCACGCCCAACAACGCGAACCGGATGATGCCCGGCGGTTTCCTTGCCTACGAGCACCAGTGGGCCACCGCGGCGGCGTTTGCGATGCACAAGCAGATGGGCCGCGCCCGCGTCGCTGCGCGCATCCGCAGCCTCAACGACCAGCTCAAGGCCGGCCTGGCGGAAAACCCCAAGGTGACCACGCACACACCGCGCGCGGGCGAGTTGTCCGCGGGGCTGGTCGCCTTCGAGGTCGCCGGCCACACGCCCGCGGAGGTGGTCAAGCAGTTGCTGGCCCGCCGCATCATCGCCAGCACCAGCCCGTACGCCATCACCTACGCCCGCCTCGCGCCCAGCCTGGTTAATACGCCGGAGCAGGTCGACCAAGCGCTGCGGGCGGTGCGGGCGATTTCGGGCTGACCGGGAGGTGACATGGCTGGCGGGCTTTAGAAGATGCTCCATCCGCGGCATGTAGCGCGCCAATCGCAGTCGGCTCGAGCTTGCTGCGCGCCAGCAGTGCGCGCATGGCCGGCTTCCAGAGTTTCCAGTTGTGCTTGCCGGGCAACATGATGAGGTGATCGGCTGGCAACAGCGGCGTCATCAATTCAATCGGTTGCCGGAAAGATTCGTCGGCGCCGTAGGCAATCCAGGTCGAGCCCGTGCGTTTCGGGCGCCGCGACCAGGCTTGCAGGTTACGCCACAGCTCGCGCTCGAATGTATCGGGCCCCAGCGGCTGTGCAGTTCCCGCTTGCCATGCCGCAAGGCCGCCGGCCTGGCGGATTTGCTGATGAATTGCGTCTTCGCCCAGGTAGGGTGAGAGCAGCAAGAGGCCGTCGATCTGGTCGGGGTACTCGCTGTCGTACAGCAGCGTGCCCATCCCGCCGAGCGAGATGCCGGCCAGCCACACCTGCCGATACCCCTTGCGCCGGGCAGGCTCGATCACTTCGTCGTGCAGCCGCTGGACGGCGCGCCCCTGCTGGTAAAACGGCATGATCAGCCCGGTGAGCAGCACGTCGGCATCGGGCCAGCTTTCCTGGATGATCCCCGCAATGCCGGTGTCAGTGAGCCTCTGCAAACTGTCACCACGCCCGGGCAACATCACCACCAGCCGATGCGCCGGCTGCGGCGCTGCAATGAAGGTCGTGGGCACCGGCTTGGAGACATCGCCGCCAGCAGCGCAACCGACCAGAGTCAGCAGGCACGCAAGCAGCGTCGGGACGAGAACTCGGCGGGATCTAGGCATGGAAACCTGTCTCGTGAAAAAGGGTTAGGTACATTTTCCCTTAATCTTGGGTGGCCCGCGTAGTCGAACTTTCAACTCGCGCTCAGCGAGCGCTTCGATCTGTAGGCGACACCGTTCGCTGCCGCCTTTTTGCGGCTATCGTGCCGTTCTGATCACGGATAGACGCCATGACGAAAAACTACGATCCACCTCTCACTGCGGATCCGCACGGCCCTCTGTATCGCGTCGATAAAGCGATCAAGCTGGCTCAGCAACGACTTGATGCTGCGATCGACGCTAAGCGGCATCACACCAACCAGAATCTGGCCCATCAGGTCATCAAAGAAGCGCGTGAAGCACTCAAGAAGTCCGAGAAATTGCGTGCAGTCAAGATCATTGAACTCGGGGCTTCGGCCAAGAACTAGAAAACCGGGTCAGACAACATTTCCAACGTTTTCATGTATACAGTTCAACGCCCCGCACAGATGCCGCCATGGTTACGATCAGTCCTCGCATCAATCTCCCGCACTTGGCTTCACGCCACCTCATCGGTCTGTTCGCAACCAGCCAGGCGATGGTCGCGGTGATGCTGCACGCGACGTGGATCTTTCTGTTGTTGGCTGGGCTGCTGATGGCCGATGCGGGCGAGGGATCGCAGTCGGCTACCGGATCACTTGGAAATATGCTGATGCGGGCGCTGGAGTGGATCGGGGCGGTAGAGCGCGATGGCCGGAACACCCATGGCGACCTTGGCACGGTGATGCGTGCACTGGTTACGTTGTCGCCAGTGATCTACCTCGGACAGTTGCTGATCGACCACCTGAGACGTGGGCGGCCGCCGTGGTCGATGGCGCGCAAGACATTGTTGTCGATGGCGGTGGCGACGTGTGGGTACACGGCATCGTTCGCGCTGCTGCCCGACGACGCGCGAGCAGGGCTGTGGGTGATGGGCGTCGTCGCGGTGCTGCTGATCGGGCTGGCCACGCTATGGGCACTGCTGGTGCGCAAGGGATGCGATGCGTTCCTGCGCAGGTTGTCCCTGGCTACCGACTGAAGAATTGGGGCGGATTGCCGGATACCATGGCCTTCCCCCAACTGCGAAATCCGCTCATGACCCTTTCGATGCACGCCGCGTCCGTTCCCGTGTTCCAGCAAATGCTCACGGCACTTGGTGGCATCTTGGCCAAATCCGAGGCCCATGCGACAGAACGCAAGATCGAGCCTGCCGCGCTATTGCAAGCGCGACTGTTCCCCGACATGTTCCCGTTGACGCGCCAGGTTCAGATCGCCTGCGATTTCGCCAGCAGCGTGTCGGCGCGGCTTGCGGGTGCGGAGGTTCCGGCGTACGAGGGCGGGGATGAGACGTTTTCCGGCCTGCAGCAGCGGATCGCGGCGACGCTGGCCTTCATCAGTGGCTTGGATGCAGCTCAATTCGAAGGCAGCGACCAACGCGAGCTCGTGTTGCGCCCCGGCACGCCAAAGGAACGCCGCATCGGCGGACAGGCCTACCTGATGGCGTACGGCCTGCCGCAGTTCTACTTCCATGTCACCACAGCTTACGACCTGCTGCGCCACAACGGCGTCGAGGTGGGCAAGAAGGACTTCATGGGCGCGTACTGAGGGCCAGCAAGCATTTCATATCCATCGCCGCCAGCGGGCGATGAAGGTCAACCCCACTGCTATCAAGACCATGCCGAGCACCGCGAACCAGAATCCGTCTGGCGAATCAAAGAACGACTGCTTGAAATTCATGCCCATGGCCCCTGCAAGCACACTCGACGCGCCGGTGATCAACGCCACGAACGTCAAGCGGCGCATGGCACTGTTCATCCGGTGCGAGGCTCTGGTGGTGTACAGGTCGAACAGGCCGAACACGGAGTCGCGGGCACTGGACATCATGTCGACCACGTTCTCGAAGTGCTGGTTCAGCAGCTGGAAATTGCGCCGATCCGTGTCCTCCAGCGGCAGGAAATCCGGCCTCGCCAACGCGTAGAAGATGTCGCGATGCGGCAGGAACCAGCGACGCAATCTCGACACATGGCTGCGAAGACGCACCATGTCCTTGAGGAAGTCTCGTTCGTCCAGGTCGCGCAGCAGCACGCGCTTGTCGACTTGGTCCACCGCCGACTCGACCGACTCGATGGCGCGGAAATAAGACACGATATGCAGATCCAACAGCGTGGTCAGAAATCCTTCCGCGTCGAGCGCGCCGATGGTGGTCTCGCCCCGATCCCGCTGGAGGAGTTCATCGAAGTAGCCCACGGGTCCATCGCTGATAGTGACGATTACGTTGCGCCCGACCAGGAAGTCGATTGGCATCCGCTCCAGCTTGCCTTCGTCATCGACCATCGCAGAAATGATGAAGAGTCGATAAAAATCGCCGAAGCGTTCGATCTTTGGCCGCTCTGCAGTATTCAGTAAATCCGCGACAGGCACGTCATTGAGTGACAACTGCCCTGCGAGCGTGCGAATGGCGTCGGCATCGCGTTGCTGCAGGTGGACCCACAGCAACTGATGGTCGCCAATGCGTCCAACATCGATATCGGCCACCTCAAGGGTGAGGTCTTTACCACGCGCGTCGTAGAGATAGGCGGTTGCCGTGGGCATCACAGTGATTCCGTTCCGCATCAGGGCGGTCACAGTGAGCCTGCGCTCGACAGCGGGGCGTGAACACAGTGCTCATGACTCAAGGCATCTGTGCCCCTGCTCATGTCACCGTTGCCGATCCCTTTCTCATAGGCTGCCGGCTGGCTGAGGTCAAGTGAGACAAGCCTGAAGGTCAGTGCCCGATGATTGATCTCGCGATCGGCAGCCAATGCGGCGAATGATAGATGAGCGATGTCGCAATCTCCCCGGCGAGTAATCCGGGTACCGCAATTTCATAGACTCGGTGGATCTGCCCGCGGGTGCGCAGGTCGTAAGCGACCGCCGCGAGCAACAACAGGTTGGTGCCCGCGTATGAGTTGATCAGCATTCCCACATAGCCGTCACCAAATGCGCTGGCCAATGCTTCCCCCCACCATCGTGCATACGCAGCGCCCACGATGATGGTCGTCGCAAGCAGGATCAGGCGTTTGTGGGCGCTTGGGTTCTTGCGCCGCAGCATGGCCAGCGTCGCCAAACACGCGAACGCGGCAACATAGAAGATTGGCAGAATGAAGAATGCGAGGTTGTTTGGCGGGTGGTCGAAGTGGAAGCGCTGGCTGTAGACTTCCGAGACGAAGGCGGTGACTGCCATTACCGGGATTAACGCCACGCCGACCAAGCCGAGGGTCATGTGCAACGCCATCCGGCGGACGCGAACCAGCCCGATCTGTGTGGTCAGCAGCAGTAGCCATGCGCCGAACGCGAACGCATGAATCTGGAGAATCGGCGGGGCCGGATAGCTGGCATGGCCCGCCAGGCGCATGCCGACGGCTGGGGTGAACCCCATGATCACCCCCAGCCAGCAGGCGAGCAGGAATATCAGAAAAAAAGCTCGGTCACGCTTGTGGAAAGTGGGGAAAGGAGGCCGCGTGCCAGCAGCGCCCCGAGCAATCACGGCTGGTTCCGACATGTCGCAGGGCCCGGTTTCCAACGATAGCTGGAGACTAGCACCGATGCGAAAATAGGAGTCGGCAAGAATCAGTGAGCGGCTGGCATGACCTTCATGCCGGCATCGAACTCGGCGCGCGTGACATAGCCGTCGTGATTGACGTCGATCATCGCGAACATCGCCGATGCTGCGACTGCGTGTTCCTTCGCGGTGACCTTTCCGTCGTGGTCGGCATCCATCATTCCGCCCATGCCGCTGTGGCCCATCCCTTCGTGACCCATCCCGTCATGATTTATGGCGTCATGCTTCATGCCTGCATGCGGCATGTCGCTCGGTTTCATTGCGTCGTGGTCCATGTCGTGATGCCTCGCCTGCGTCGATGCGTCGTCCTTGTCCATCATCGAGTGCGGTTCGCCATGTGCACCGCACATCCCGTGATCGCCGTCTGGTCCGTGCATTCCGCCCATACCGTGATTGAGTTCATCACCCTTGAGGCGGCCGTCATGGTTGCTGTCCATGCGCGCGAACATCGCCGCCGCGCCGGCCGCATGCTCTGCTGCGGTGATCTCCCCGTCGTGGTTGGCATCCATCATCGCCAGTTTGTGGCCGGGCCCTCGCATGCCGTGTGCGGCCATCATCGCGCGGTGCATGTGCATCATCTCATCGCCCATCAGCTGGCCGTCCTTGTTGGTGTCCATGCGTGCGAACATCGCCGCCGCGCCCGCCGTGTGCTCCTGGGCGGAGATCCTCCCATCCTTGTTGGCGTCGATCTGCCGGAACATATCGTTATCCTTCGCAGCCGATGCGGTGGCGCCCAGCGCCAGCGTCGCCAGCAGTGCCATGGACAGGCGGGGGCGTGACATCAGGCTGTGTGGCAGGTGTGGGATTGTCATCGGAGACCTCGACTCATTGAAAGTCGATCCAACATGCACCTGAAAGAGTTACCAAGGCGTCAACCGGGCTTGGATGTGGATGCCCGCGACACCTGATTCTGGGGCTTCATGAACATTGAGCGTGCCGCGCCAATCAATGGAAGCTGACTGTAAATCGAAATTACGGGTAACAGAAAGAAAGAAGGGACAGCACCTGCCGTCCCTTCTTTCTTTCTTTCTTACTGGAGCTGTAGTTTTTCTTGCGGATGATTTATGCGCGGCTAAGGTTAGTGAACGACCAACCCGCTGTGGTCGACGCTGCCGACACCGGAAACATCATGCGCGATGTCATGCGCCCGAGTATGGTCGGCGCTAGAGCCTACGTGGCCGGTCAGGTAAACCTTGCTGCCGTCGACGCGAATTGCAATATCGTTCGCGGCGGAACCCATCCCGGTCATCAAGGCCGCATGCACGCGGTCATGAAGCGACATCATGTCCGGAGTTGGCGAGCTGACTGGTACTGGATAAGGAGCCGGCACGGGCACCATGACTTCACGTACCGGGGTTTCCACCACCACCGGTCGGGTAGTGCAAGCTGACAGAGTGACTACGGTTAAAGCGGCGGCGGCGAGCATCTTGATCTGCATGGTGAATCTCCATTTAATGGGAACAACACTCATGAATGATCGCAACGTCTGGATCAAGAGCGTGTGATGTTTTCAATCAGCTTGTGTCGTCCTGGAGACGCTTCACCCGCTTGCGGTACTCACGCACGTTGTCGCCATCGATGTGGGTCTCCTGCGTTCCTTTCACCTCGTCGATCTTCGCGTCCGAGCCAGTCACCGGCTTGGCCTCGATCGCCGTTTCGCGTTCGAAGGCGTGGGATTTGTCGGTGTTTCGGTAATACCGGTACAAGAACCAATACAGCCCGGTTGCGCCGGCTGGGCCGAGCAGGAGTATTGCCAGTCCGCCATCGTCGCTCATCACGAGTTCCCCACGATAAACAATGCAATGACTTCAAGAAAGGTGCCTACGGTGAGCGCGGCCAGTAGCAGCTTCCACTGCTGCACTGGCACGCTGCCCATGGTCTCGCCGGTGCGACCGTTGACTGCGATGTAGTGCAGCATGCCGCCCTTGGAGCCGGGCTGGTGGTACGAATAGAGCCATACCGGCAGGTACATCGACACCCAGCGCGTGCCGTGTACGCTGAGGCGTTCCTGCTCCCAGCGCACGCCCC
>JBDSIA010000318.1:0-15772 GCA_039918175.1 Thermomonas sp. | reverse complement strand
TGCCTGCATTGGGCAATACGGAAACGCTGGACGATGATCCCAAACGCATCCGCATTGCGTTCGTAGGGCGTCCGAATGTGGGCAAGTCGACGTTGGTCAACCGCATCCTCGGCGAGGAACGCATGATCGCCTCGGAAGTACCGGGTACCACGCGCGATTCGATCGCGGTGGATCTGGAGCGCGATGGCCGCAAGTACCGGTTGATCGATACCGCCGGCCTGCGTCGCCGGGCCAAAGTAGAGGAGGCGGTCGAGAAGTTCTCGGTGTTCAAGACCTTGCAGGCGATCGAACAATGCCAGGTCGCGGTGCTGATGCTGGATGCGACCGAAGGCGTCACCGACCAGGACGCGACCGTGCTGGGCGCCGTGCTGGATGCCGGCCGCGCGCTGGTGATCGCGGTCAACAAATGGGATGGCCGCACAGACTACGAGCGTCAGCAAACCGAGGCCTTGGTCTCGCGCAAACTCAGTTTCGTCCAATGGGCGGAGAACGTGCGAATTTCCGCCTTGCACGGCTCGGGCCTGCGCGAACTGTTCCGCGCCATCCATCGCGCGCACGCGTCGGCCACCCACGTGTTCAGCACGGCTGATGTCACTCGCGCGGTGGAGGCTGCCTACGCGGCCAACCCGCCGCCGGTGGTACGCGGGCACGTGGCCAAGATGCGATTCGCTCATCCGGGTGCCGAGAGTCCGCCGACCTTCATCGTCCACGGCACGCGCCTGAAAACTCTGTCCCAGACCTACCAGCGCTACCTGGAGAACTTCTTCCGCAAGCGCTTCAAACTGGTTGGGACGCCGATCCGCTTCCTCTTCAGGGAAGGTGAAAATCCGTACAAAGACAAAAAGAACGTGCTGACCGAGAAGCAAGTCGCCAAGAAGCGGCGTCTGATCCGGCACGTCAAGCGCGGCAAGTAGCCCATCAGAGTGCATCGGTTGGAACAGGCATTGGAACGATCGCAGGTCACCTTGGGCATCCTCGCCGGTGGCCGTGCCCTCCGACTGGGTGGCCGCGACAAGGCCTGGCTGCAGCGCGCCGGTATTCCGCAGGTTGTCAGACTTGCACGAAGTTTCGATGCCGAATGCGGTTCAGTGCTGGTCAGTGCGAATGCCAGCCTGGCGCGCTACGCGGAACAAAGCCTCTCCGTAGTGTCCGACAAGGTTTCCGATGTGGGCCCGCTCGCCGGACTGCAGACTCTGGCCGATGCCTGCACTACGCCATGGCTGCTGACGCTGCCGGTCGATGTCATCGGCACCAATGAATGCCTGCTGCGCACGCTGGCCAAGGCCGGTGACGACGGGGCAGTCGCCGAGGACGACGACGGCCTGCAACCGCTGGTCGCGCTCTATCGCGTTGAAACCTTGCGTGTCGCCATCGCAGCCGCATTGGCTGCAAGCGAGCACGCAATCCATGCCATGCAGGCGCGGCTAGACATGCCACGGGTTTGCTTCAGGGGCTTGCGCTTCGGCAACCTCAATACGCCCGAAGACTTGCATGCCGCCGGCATCGATGATGCATGATGGATTTTTGCCTGAGCTGGTCGGCCTGGCGCATGGACTGCGCGATAATCACCGCATGCCAATTCAACTTGTGACTCCCGAAGACGCCTTGGCTCGCCTGCATAAGGGTGCGTTGCTGATCGACGTGCGCAGCGACCACGAGCGCGCGCTGGGAATGGTGGAGGGGGCCCAGGGCATGGATCGTGGCGTGCTGGAAGCGAATCCTGGCGAACTATTGCCCGACCTTGATGCCGAGATCCTGCTGCTGTGCCAGCGTGGCCAACGCTCGCAGCAGGTTGCGCTTGCACTTCAATCTCACGGCTACCGCAATCTTGCGTCGGTGGTGGGCGGCACCGAGGCTTGGGATGCAGCGGGCTTGCCGATGCAGCGCGCCGACATCGATGCCGATTTCAGCGAACGCTACTCGCGCCATTTGCGCCTGCCGGAAGTGGGCCTGGATGGGCAGAAGCGCCTGCAATCAGCACGAATCCTGCTGGTCGGCGCGGGCGGGTTGGGATCGCCTGCGGCGTTCTATCTGGCAGCTGCAGGCGTTGGCAATTTGCGCATTGCTGATGACGACGTGGTCGACCGCAGCAACCTGCAACGCCAGATCCTGCATACGGATGCGCGCATCGGCATGCCCAAGGTCGAATCGGCCGCACTGGCATTGTCAGCACTGAACCCGCGCACCGTGATCGAACCCGTCAACGAACGCATCACTGCCGCCAACGTCGAGCGCATCCTGGATGGCGTGGAGGTGGTGATCGATGGTGCCGACAATTTCCCCACGCGCTACCTGCTCAACGATGCCTGCGTGAAGTTCGGCAAACCATTGGTGTACGGTGCCGTACATCGGTTCGAAGGGCAGGTCAGCGTGTTCGATGCCGGCCGCCAGCGGGGCGTCGCGCCATGCTATCGCTGCCTGTTCCCGCAACCGCCGCCGCCCGACGCTGCCCCGAATTGTTCGGAAGCAGGCGTGTTGGGCGTGTTACCGGGGGTCATCGGCATGCTGCAGGCCACTGAGGCGATCAAATTGATCCTCGGCATTGGCGAATCATTGCGTGGACGCCTGCTGCAGTTCGATGCGATGGGCATGCGATTTCGCGAAACCCGGTTGGCCGCCGATCCCGGGTGTCCGGTTTGCGCACTGGATTGCGCATTCCCAGGGTATGCGGATGATGCCGCGTTTTGTTCGGACGCCTGATCGATGCCAAACCGAAACATGGGAAACCGGATGCGTATTGAATTTTTTATGGGCGTGTTACTGCTTGCGCTGGCGGGTAGTGCGAGCGCTTCGGACCAATGTCCACTGTTGCGCAATCACCAGACCGACCCTGAGATCGCGACCCGGATCGCCGCGGTGGCCTGCGATGAGCATATGAATTGGTATCGTCCGTTCATCGACAGCGATGGCCGCCTGGCCAGCAGTACCGTGGTTGAAGCGGAAAGTAGCGCCCTGCAAAGCGGCGCGGGCCCGGCCTGGCTGCGGGTAGCGACGTATTGGCACGATGCCGGACTGTTGCAGCAGATGGGCGGCTACCAAGGTGCGAACGAGTGCGCATACGCAAACGTGGCCGGCGGCATGCCAGCGCAGGCTTGCCGCGGTTTCGTGGTTGACCAGCCGTGGTCGGCAGCGTTCGTGTCGTGGACCATGCAGCGCGCCGGGGTCCCGGGTTTCCTGTCGTCGGCCAGCCATTTCGATTATGTGCGCGCCGCGCGCAGCAATCCGCAGCGCAGCCCCTACTTGTTCCTGGATCCGCAGGCCACGGTGGCCGCCGCGGGCGATTTGCTTTGTTACGTGCGCACCGGACGCGTGTACGGCCATGCCGGGCTGGCCGAGGCGATTGATAGCGGCGCGAATGGCCTGAAGATGCATTGCGACATCGTGGTCGCCGCGAATGCGGGCGGCGACGGCAAGGTTTACCTGATCGGCGGCAATGTGCAGCAGTCCGTCACCATGCGCGTGCTCAATCTCAATGCGTCGGGGCGTTTCTGGAACCTGCCGATGCGCTCGCAAGGCGACCTGCCGTGTTCACCGGATGCACCTGCCGCCTGCAATTTCAACCGCCAGGACTGGTCCGTCCTGTTGAAGCTGAAGCCGCAGGCGCAACTCGCCTTGATGCCACCAACGCGCATGTTGCCGCCGCCGCGCTCACCTTCGCTGCAGACCAGATGCTGCGTGCAGTGCGTACTCGGTGCCGTTCCGCAAATTCCCCGCTGCCCGGTGGCGGGATCGCGCGTCGTCCCCGCTGCCGCAGATCAGGACGGCGACTGAGGGATCAGTCGTTCGCGACTGGCTTGCTCTTCGAGCGCGGCTTGGCACGATGGTCAAGCTGCACGCCGAGCACCACGTGGCAATGAATACAGCTATGGCTGATGCAGCGGGACTTGCTTACGCCATCCACCAAGCCCACGAGGTTTTCGATATTGACGTGCAACAACCGCTTGCCGCATTTCGGACAGACGCCCTGGATCGTCATCATGATGGTGCCCCTGGTTGTTTCAATATCGGCCGATTGGCAGTCTCGGGATGAACGTTGGGCCGCGTCGCAGGCGGCCAGCTGTTCCGGCGTGACTTCGGCCTGTTGCCTCGCCTTGAACTTGCTGAAGGGCATACCGTACACCGCTTCGCGCGCCTAGTCTCGGCCCATGGCGAAGCCGCAGTCTTCCGCGCCTTCCCGATACCCGCCGGACCGGCTGGGTGATAATGCAGCTTCGGAATGTCACACATGACTCAGAGCATGATCGCCAAAGCATGACCCCAAATGTTTCCACACCTGCGCGCATCCTCGATGGCAAGCGTATCGCCAACGACCTCCTGTCTGGCCTCAAAGCCCAGGTCGATGTGCGCCTGGCGGCCGACAAGCCACGCCCGGGACTTGCCGTGGTGCTGGTCGGAGGGGATCCAGCATCGCAATCCTATGTGCGCAACAAGCGCCGCGCGGCCGAGAAAGTCGGCATCGAGGCCTTCGACTTCGACCTGCCGGCAGGCACCTCGGAAGCCGAATTGCTGGACTTGATCGACAAACTCAATGCAAACCCCGCCGTCCACGGGATTCTGGTCCAGTTGCCGTTGCCGGGGATTGCCGACGCCAGCCGCCTGATCCATCGCATCGATCCACGCAAGGATGTGGATGGCTTCCACCCGGAAAACGTGGGCCACCTGGCATTGCGCCAATTCGGCCTGCGCCCGTGCACGCCGCGCGGGATCACCACCTTGTTGGCTTATACCGACCGCCCCGTGCGGGGGCAGAGCGCGACGATTGTCGGCGTGTCCAATCATGTCGGCCGGCCAATGGCGCTGGAGTTGTTGATTGCCGGGTGCACGGTGACCAGCTGCCACAAGTTCACGCCTCAGGACGTGCTGCGCCGGCATGTGGGCGAGGCCGATATCCTGGTGGTCGCGGTAGGTCGTCCCGGCCTTATCCCGGGCGACTGGATCAAGCCAGGTGCAGTGGTGATCGATGTCGGCATCAACCGCCTCGACGATGGCCGCCTGGTAGGCGATGTCGGGTTCGCCGCCGCGGCCCAGCGCGCCAGCTGGATAACCCCGGTGCCCGGTGGCGTGGGGCCGATGACGGTCGCGACTCTCATGCAAAACACCCTTGAAGCGGCGGAATTGGCGGACGCCTGAGGCCCCAAACCCGGTACAATGGCGCGCTTCACCTCCACCGGACTGGCCATGCTCCGTATCCAGGCTGAAGCACTAACCTACGACGATGTTTCGCTCGTCCCCGCGCATTCGATGGTCCTGCCCAAGGACGTCTCGCTCGTGACCCCCCTGACCCGAAAGCTCCAGCTGCGCCTGCCGATCGTATCGGCGGCGATGGACACCGTTAGCGAAGCACGCTTGGCGATTGCGATGGCGCAACTGGGCGGCATCAGCATCCTGCACAAGAACATGTCGGTCGAACGCCAGGCTGCCGAAGTCGCACGGGTCAAGAATTTCGAAGCAGGGGTGATCCGCGAGCCCTTCACCGTCGGTCCGGATACGACCATCGGCGAAGTCCTGCGGCTGACCCGCGCACGCAATATTTCCGGAGTGCCGGTCGTGGATGAGGCCGGCCAACTAGTCGGGATCGTCACCGGCCGCGACATGCGCTTCGAGAAGAAGCTCGATGATCCGGTCCGCCACATCATGACCAAGAAGGATCGCCTGATCACCGTCGGCGAGGGTGCTTCCGACGACGAGGTCATCGGTCTGTTGCACAAGCACCGGATCGAGAAGGTGCTGGTGGTCAACGACGAGTTCGCCCTGCGCGGACTGATCACGGTCAAGGACATCCAGAAGAAATCCGACAATCCGAATGCCGCCTATGACAGCCGTGAGCGCCTGCTGGTCGGCGCCGCGGTGGGTGTTGGCGGCGACACCGAACAACGCATCGAGGCCTTGGTGGCCGCGGGCGTGGACGTGCTCATCATCGATACCGCGCATGGCCATTCGCAGGGCGTGATCGATCGCGTGGCCTGGACCAAGAAGCGGTTCCCGGAAATGCAGGTGATCGGCGGCAATATCGTCACTGGCGATGCCGCACTCGCGTTGTTGGATGCTGGAGCGGACGCCGTCAAGGTCGGGGTGGGTCCGGGTTCCATCTGCACGACCCGCATTGTCGCCGGCGTCGGGGTGCCGCAGGTGACCGCAGTGTCCATGGTCGCCGAAGCCTTGCAGGATCGCATTCCGCTGATCGCCGATGGCGGCATCCGCTATTCCGGCGACATCGGCAAGGCGATTGTCGCGGGCGCGTCCACGGTGATGGTCGGCGGCCTGTTTGCCGGCACCGAGGAAAGTCCGGGTGAGACCGAACTGTTCCAGGGCCGCAGCTACAAGAGCTACCGGGGCATGGGCTCGCTGGGCGCGATGGAACTGGGCTCGAAGGACCGGTACTTCCAGGATTCTTCCGATGCCGACAAGCTCGTGCCGGAAGGCATCGAGGGCAGAGTGCCGTATCGCGGCCCGCTCAGTGGCGTGGTGCATCAACTGGCAGGTGGCCTGCGCGCGACGATGGGCTATGTCGGTTGCGCGACCATCGAGCAAATGAGAACCAAACCGACTTTCGTGAAGGTGAGCAGTGCCGGCCAACGCGAAAGCCACGTGCATGATGTGCAGATCACCAAGGAACCGCCGAATTACCGGGCAGGGTAAGGCAGGTCGCTTGCGCGGCGCAGTCGCGCGGCCTGCCCAACGCGCGACCATGGATGGTCGGGCAGGACGATCCGCAGCCCGAGTGCTGCGCCAAGGATGGCCACGATCATTTTCAGAATGCGAACCTGATGACCGACCTGCATAACGACATACACGCTGATCGCATCCTGATCCTCGACTTCGGTGCGCAGTACACGCAGCTGATTGCGCGTCGCATTCGCGAGATCGGCGTGTATTGCGAGATCTGGGCCTGGGACCACGACCCGGCCGAGATCGCCGCGCTGGGTGCCAACGGTATCATCCTGTCGGGCGGGCCAGAATCGACCACCGAAGCCGATTGTCCGGCTGCGCCGCAGCAGGTGTTCGACTCTGGCCTGCCGATCCTGGGCATCTGCTACGGCATGCAGACCATGGCCAAGCAACTAGGTGGCCAAACTGAAGCTGCTGACCAGCGCGAGTTTGGCCATGCAGGAGTCTCATTGGTTGCGCAGGATCGCCTGTTCGAAGGATTGAACGATCACCCGGGCTCGCCGCCGCGGCTCGACGTGTGGATGAGCCATGGCGACCATGTGTCAGTCGCGCCCGAAGGATTCGTGATCACCGCAAAAACCGACCGGATTCCCGTCGCCGCCTTCGCCGACGATGCTCGCCGCTGGTACGGGGTGCAGTTCCACCCGGAAGTGACTCATACCAAGAAAGGCCAGGCGTTGCTGCGCCGGTTCGTGGTCGATATCTGCGGCTGCCGCACGCTGTGGACAGCGGCCAATATCGTCGAAGACCAGATCGCGCGGGTGCGCGAGTTGGTGGGTGCGGACGAAGTGATCCTCGGCCTGTCCGGCGGGGTTGATTCCTCGGTCGTGGCAGCGCTGCTGCATCGGGCCATCGGCGACCAGCTGACCTGCGTGTTTGTCGATACCGGCCTGCTGCGCTGGCAGGAAGGCGACCAGGTGATGGCCATGTTCGCCACTGAAGCCGCGAACGGCGGCATGGGCATCAAGGTCATCCGGGTCAATGCCGCGGATCGCTATTTCGACAAGCTTGAAGGCATCAGTGATCCGGAGGCCAAGCGGAAGATCATCGGGGGGCTTTTCATCGACATCTTCGATGCCGAGTCGTCCAAGCTCGCCAACGCGAAATGGCTGGCGCAAGGCACGATATACCCGGATGTGATCGAGTCGGCCGGCAGTAAGACCGGCAAGGCGCATGTGATCAAGAGCCACCACAACGTCGGCGGGTTGCCGGCGGACATGAAGCTGGGTTTGGTCGAGCCGTTGCGTGAACTGTTCAAGGACGAGGTGCGCCGGCTGGGCGTGGAACTCGGCCTGCCACGCGAAATGGTGTACCGCCATCCGTTCCCGGGTCCGGGCCTGGGGGTGCGCATTCTCGGCGAGGTCAAGCGCGAATACGCCGATCTGCTGGCGCGTGCCGACGCGATCTACATCGAGGAATTGCGCAAGGCTAATCTGTACGACAAAACCAGCCAGGCCTTCGCGGTGTTCCTGCCGGTCAAGTCGGTCGGCGTGGTCGGCGATGCGCGTGCCTACGAATGGGTGATCGCGTTGCGTGCCGTGGAGACCATCGACTTCATGACAGCGCATTGGGCACATTTGCCATACGAGTTTCTTGGTACAGTTTCCAATAGAATTATCAATGAGATACGTGGTGTATCTCGTGTTGTTTATGATATTTCCGGAAAGCCGCCAGCTACGATTGAATGGGAATGAACACCGACGAAAACTGGATGCGCCAAGCACTGACCTTGGCGGAGCGCGCCCACCGCGAAGACAACGAAATCCCCGTCGGTGCACTGGTCGTCGACGCCGCCGGTAACCTCATTGGTGAAGGTTGGAACCGCAATATCGCCGACAACGATCCCAGTGCACATGCCGAAGTTGTGGCGATGCGCAGGGCAGGGCAGGCCCTAGGCAACCACAGAATGGTCGGTTGCACGCTGTATGTGACGCTGGAGCCTTGCGCGATGTGCGCCATGGCGGTCGTGCATGCGCGCATCGCGCGGCTGGTGTTCGGCGCCTACGATCCGAAGACCGGCGCCGCTGGCAGCGTGTTCAACTTGCTCGTCGACCCACGGCATAACCATCGCGTCGAGGTCGAGGGCGGCGTCCTGGGCGAACAGGCGGGTGCATTGCTGACAGCCTATTTCAGATACAAGCGCAGCAATGCCTGATCAGATATATCCGCGCGAAGCCCGAAAGATCCGACAAGCGATGGCAGCACGAAGCGTGTGCAAACCCGCGGCTCAACCCCTGCGCCGCAGCATTTCCTGATCCAGTTCAAGATCAAAGCTGCTGACGGCAAGGCTGACTTCGCGCCACATCGAAAAGCTGGCGGCAAGCAGGAACAGCACCCCGAGCACGGCCGTGGCCGTGGGGACAACGCCAAGCCTGAAACCCAGCAAGGCGTCCACCGCCAATGCCAGGCTGGTGCCAACGAAGCTTGCCAGCGCGCCATACAACAGGCGACAGGCGCGCAGCACGATGTGGGCGCGCTGGCGGTGGCGCTGAATCTGGTCTTCGCGCTCTGCATGATCGGGTGCGTCCTTGTCCCACGACACGATCAATGCACGCAGGCGATCCACCACGCGCGCCAGCCGGCTGTTGGCAGACGCAAGCAACGCTGCGGTAGCGGTCAGGAAAAACGCCGGCGCCAGCATCGCAGTGAGGATGGCGTAATGGCCTATGGCGTTGGCAGTGGTCGGCAGCATGCGGGTTTCCATCGATGAGCCGGTATCATGCCCTGACCACATGGGGCGCGACTACATGGCTGCCGACAATGCACCGGACCAAGGAACAGACAACGCCAACGAGCGCCTGATCTGGATCGACCTGGAGATGACCGGGCTGGATAGCGACCGCGACGGCATCCTGGAAATCGCCACGGTAGTGACCGATGGCCAGTTGAACATGCTGGCGGAAGGCCCGGACCTCGCCATCGCCCATCCGTTGGCGACGCTGGAGGCGATGGACGACTGGAACCGCAATCAGCATGGCAAGTCCGGCCTGTGGGCGCGCGTACTGGAACAGGGCGTACCGCTTGCGCAAGCCGAGGCACGCACGCTGGCATTCCTGCGCGAATGGGTGCCGGCAAACACGTCGCCGATGTGCGGCAATTCGATTTGCCAGGACCGGCGTTTCATGTATCGGTTGATGCCCGCATTGGAAGCGCATTTCCACTATCGCAACCTCGATGTCAGTGTCATCAAGGAACTTGCGCGGCGCTGGTCGCCGCAGACGATGGCCGGCTTCAACAAGCAGTCCGCGCACACCGCATTGAGCGACGTGCGCGATTCGATCGATGAACTGCGGCATTACCGACAGTTCATGGGCACCTTGGCCGGGTTGCCGGCAAGCTGAGGCGAAACAGACAGGCATGAACCGGATGCAGGGGGCATCTCAGGGTCGAATGCACACACCATCGCCATGCAGATGGCATGCGTGGCTATGCCTGCTGCTGCTGTGTGCCTTGCTGCCCGTAGGCCATGCGGTTGCGCAGGACAAGCCGCTGTCCGCCTATTTCCGGGAAACCTGGACGACCAGGCAAGGCCTGCCTCACAACCAGGTCAATGCGATCGCGCAGGCGCCTGATGGTGCGTTATGGCTGGGCACCTGGGAAGGCCTGGTGCGCTACAACGGACTCGAGTTCCATGTCTTTGATCGCAGCAATACGCCTGCGCTGAAGGACAACGGCGTGCGTTCGGTGCGCACTACCGCAGACGGCGCTGTGGTAGTAGGAACATCGCGTGGCGGTGTCAGCGTCAAGCGCGGCGACACGTGGCGCACCTGGTTGATGAAGGACGGGTTGTCCCAGGAAGAAATCATGGATGCCCTCATCGACAGGCACGGGCGCTTGTGGGTGGCTACCGAAAGTGCGGGCATCACCCGGATCAATCAGGACGGGAAACCGACCTATTTCAATGCTCGCAATGGACTTCCATCCGATGTGATCTATGGCTTGTTACTGGATCGCGATGGCAGCGTCTGGGTGGCGACGGCAGCGGGGTTGGCGCATTTCGAAGGAGACCATCCGGTGGTGTACGCCGCGCCGGCCGGGTTGCCGGATGCGCCCGTATTCCGGGTCATCCAGGATGCTGCCGGCACTGTTTTCGTTGGCACTGAGCGCGGGGTTTATCGCAGACAAGGTAAACGTTTCACCCTGCAGTCTGCCGGCTTGCCTGTCGATGGCGTCCCCAGTCTGGCCACGGATGCTTCAGGGAACCTGTGGGTGGGCACGGTCAACA
This sequence comes from Thermomonas sp., assembly GCA_039918175.1. GTDB lineage: Bacteria > Pseudomonadota > Gammaproteobacteria > Xanthomonadales > Xanthomonadaceae > Thermomonas. Next base: position 4,878 of record JBDSIA010000318.1, on the reverse strand, counting down.
ATGGCTTGCTGAGACAACGGGCATCCAGCCTTGAACGCTTCACCAGCTTGCGTGGTTTGCCCAACAACCGCGTCGCAGCTTTGTTGGTTGATCGCGAAGGCAGTATCTGGGCCGGGACCAATGCCGGTTTGCTGCGGCTCAGCGACGCGCCTTTCAGTACCTATAACCGTGATCAGGGCCTGAGCGACGACTACGTGCGCGCGCTGGCCGAATCCCGCGACGGCTCGATCTGGATCGGCACCAGTCGCGGCCTCAATCAATGGGGCGATGGCAAGTTGCTGGCCAGCTATACCAGTGCCGATGGCCTGCCCAGCGATTCAGTGCTGAGCCTGCTCGAGGATCAGGATGGCAGCCTGCTGGTGGGCACTTACACCGCGGGTGTGTTGCGCTTGCGCGACGGCAAACTGCTTGCACATTACGACCGTGCGCATGGCATGCCGGGCAGCAACCAGATCCGGGCGCTTGCACGGCAGCCTGATGGCACGGTGTGGATCGGCACCAACCGCGGCCTGACCCGGATGCGCGATGGCAGATTCAAGTATTTCGGCGTGCAGCAGGGCCTGCCACGGGATTTCATCATTACCCTGAAAGTCGTGCGCGATGGCAGCTTGTGGGTCGGTACGGCCAATGGTGCGGCGCACATCGTCGGCGAACAGGTATCGACGCTGGACTTGCGTGGGATGAATGGGGCGCAGGATGTGTTCGATTTCCTCGAGGATGCCGATGGCACCCTGTGGTTGGCTACCGACCGCGGGCTGGTGCGTTATCGCCGCGGCCATCTGAAGGTGTTGGGGCTGCAGCAGGGATTGCCGATCGACACCCTGTTCGAGGTCATCGACGACAGGCTTGGCAGCTTGTGGCTGACGTCGAACCGGGGCGTGCTTCGGATACGCAAGGCCGAGGCGGAGGCCGTCTTGTCTGGCAGCAAGGGCAAGCTGACGGTGGATCATTTCGGCGAGGCTGATGGCATGGCCAGCAGCCAGTGCAATGGTGGGGCAGGGCCGGCTGCCTTGCGCGATGCACATGGAAGAATCTGGGTCGCCACGGCGGGCGGGGCTGCCGTCGTCGACCCTTCCAGGCTGGAAGCGTATCGCCGGGAGCTTCCGCCGGTGGTGATCGAGGAGGTGCTTGCCAACGACCGACCGGCAACCATGCAATCGCCCCTGCGCTTGCCGGCGGGTACCCGCAAGCTTGAATTTCGTTACGCCAGCCTGACCTTCAAGTTCCCGCGCTTCATCCGTTATCGCTACCGGCTGGATGGCCTGGAGCAGGCATGGAACGAACGCGGCAATCAACGCATCGCCCACTACACCAACTTGCGCCCGGGGCATTACCGGTTCCTGGTCAATGCCTCGCTTCCGGGGTTGGGCATGGGCTGGAGCAAGGACACCACCACGCTGGATATCGAAATCACCCCGCTGCTCTGGCAGCAGCGATGGTTCATGCCGCTGATTGGACTGTTGGCGTGTTTGCTGGTGGCGGGCTTGTATCGCTGGCGGCTGGGCCATTTGCGGCACCGCTCGGCGCAACTGGAAGATCTGGTCGAACAGCGCACCAGCGACTTGCGTGATCGAACCGACCGCTTGATGGAGTCAGCCAGGGAAAAAACCTTCCTGCTGGAACAACTCCGGGAACATGCAGAGGCATTCGAACGTCAGGCACGCGAGGATGCGCTGACCGGTCTGGCTAACCGGCGCCGCATGGACGAAGAACTCATGCGTGCATTCGCAGAAGCGGTTGCAAGCGGACGCCGGCTCAGCGTCGCGCTGTTCGACATCGATGAGTTCAAACGAATCAACGATGGCTACTCGCATGCAGCAGGCGACCACGCGCTGGTTGCGGTTTCCAGGGCAATGCAAGACGAACTTGGTGACCTGGGTACACTGGCACGCTGGGGCGGCGAGGAATTTGCCGTGCTGTTCGAAGGCGTGTCGCTGGACGAAGCCCGGCCGCGCTGTGAGCGCCTGCGCAGGGCGGTGGAGCGGCTGGACTGCAGTGCATTCGCCCCGGGCCTGACGTTGACCATCAGCGGCGGAGTGGCCGAACGCACCGGACTGTCGCACTACGAAAAACTGCTCAGTCGCGCTGATGCCCTGCTCTACGAGGCCAAGCGCGCCGGCCGCAACCGCATCCACGGATGAAGCCGGTTTCAGTCGCTGGCGGCGGCAGCGGCTCTGGCGATGACGTCGTCACCATTCACCCCATCCACACCGATAGCCGCGTGCTGATAGACGTGCACGTCACGCTGCGGGAACGGGATACTGATGCCTGCACCGCTGAACTCGCGATACACGCCCTCGAGTAGCTCGGCGCGGGTCTGCACGAATTTTTCGGTCTTGATCCAGGCGCGCAACTCCAGGTCCACGCTGCTCTCGCCAAGTCCGGTCACGATCACTTCGCTGGCGGGTTTGTGCAGGACCGCAGGATTGGCCTTGGCCACGGCAAGCAGCACTTCGCGGGCGCGATCCACGCGTTCACCGTAGCCGATCCCCACTGCGATATCCGCGCGCCGCAGCGGCTTGTGGGTCAGGTTGATGATGGGTTTGGTGGTGATCTCGCTGTTGGGCAGCACGATCAATTCGTTCTGGTAGGTGCGCATGCGTGTGGTGAAAATCCGGACCTGTTCCACAACGCCTTCAACCCCCGCCACCTGCACGGCGTCGCCGGCCTTGAACGGACGCTGCACGATCAGCATCAGGCCGGATGCGATGTTTGACAGCGAGTCCTTCAACGCCAGCCCAATCGCCAGCCCTGCAGCCCCGACCATCGCCAGCAGTGAAGTCGTCGGCACCCCGACCTTCTGCAGCGCGGCGATCAACACCACGACCATCAACGTCGCAAACGCGATGTTGCGCAGGAAGGTGCGCAGGATCTCCTCTGCCTCCATCTTGACGAGTGACCTGTCGAGAATGCGCGAGATCCAGCGCGCCAGCCACCAGCCAACCAGCACGATCAGCAAGGCGGCAGCGAGATCGATCGCCTTGTCCGCCAGCCCGGCACTCAGCCATGCGCGGGGGTCGAAGCTTGCGGCGGTCTTTGCAATCGGATCGATCATGCCTTCGACCGCGCCAACGCAAGCCAGGTATCGACCACGGTGTCGGGATTCAGGGACACCGATTCGATGCCCTGTTCCATCAGCCACAGCGCCAGGTCCGGATGGTCGCTCGGCCCCTGGCCACAGATGCCGATGTACTTGCCCTTGGCGCGTGCAGCCTGGATCGCCATCGACAGCAGCTTCTTGACCGCAGGGTCACGCTCGTCGAACAGATTCGCCACGATCGCCGAATCGCGATCCAGCCCAAGCGTCAGCTGGGTCATGTCGTTGGAGCCAATCGAGAAGCCGTCGAAGATGTCCAGGAATTCGTCGGCCATCAGCGCATTGGAAGGCAACTCGCACATCATGATGATCTTTAATCCATGCTCACCTTGCACCAAGCCGTTTTCGCGCAGCACCTCGATCACCTTGCGACCTTCATCCAGCGTGCGCACGAACGGGATCATCACCCAAAGATTGTCCAGCCCCATGTCCTCGCGTACGCGCTTGACCGCGCGACATTCCAGCGCGAATGCGTCGCGGAACGATGGGTCGATATAGCGGCTGGCGCCACGGAACCCGATCATCGGGTTTTCTTCATGCGGCTCGTAGCGCGCGCCGCCAATCAGGTTGGCGTACTCGTTCGACTTGAAGTCGCTCAAGCGCACGATGACGGGTTTGGGCGCCACCGATGCGGTAATCGTGGCGATACCCTCGGCCAGGCGGTCGACGTAGAACTCGACCGGCCCGGCATAGCCGGCGATGCGCTCGTCGATCTTCGCCTTGATCGCCGCATCCTGTCGGCTGTACTCCAGCAGCGCCTTGGGATGCACGCCGATATGGCTGGCAATGATCATTTCAAGCCGCGCCAATCCAATACCTGCATTCGGCAGCATGCCGAAATCGAAAGCGCGGTCGGGGTTGGCCACGTTCATCATGATTTTCAGCGGCGCTGGCGGCATGTTGCCGAGGTCGGTCGTGGTGCGCTCGAAGGGCAGGGCACCGGCGTATATGAAGCCGGTATCGCCTTCAGCGCAGCTCACGGTGATTTCGTCGCCGTCCTTGATCCGGTCCAGCGCGTCGCCGGTACCAACCACGGCAGGCACGCCCAGCTCGCGGGCAATGATCGCGGCGTGGCAGGTACGTCCGCCGCGGTTGGTGACGATGGCGGCGGAGCGCTTCATCACCGGCTCCCAGTCGGGATCGGTCATGTCAGCCACCAACACGTCACCGGGCTGAACGCGTGTCATGTCTTCCAGACTGCGCACCACGCGGGCGATGCCGCTGCCGATTCTGTTGCCGATCGCGCGTCCCTCGACCAGCACCTCACCGCGCTCCCCAAGGCTGTAACGCTCTATTTGCGTCGCATGCGCGCGCGATTTCACCGTCTCCGGCCGGGCCTGCAGGATGAAGAGCTTTCCGCTGACGCCATCCTTGCCCCATTCGATGTCCATCGGACGGCCGTAATGCTGCTCGATGGTCAACGCTTGTCGCGATAATTCCTGCACATCGGCATCGCTGATCGAGAATCGCTTTTGCAGTTCGACCGGCGTGGGCTCGGTGCGTACGCGTTCGCCGGTCACTTCGGAATAGACCATGCGCAGCTGCTTGCTGCCCAGTGAGCGACGCAGGATCGCCGGCTTTCCGGCGCGCAGCGTGGGCTTGTAGACATAGAACTCGTCTGGGTTGACCGCGCCTTGCACGACCATTTCACCCAGACCATAGCTGGCGGTCACGAAGACCACCTCGCGGAACCCTGATTCCGTGTCAAGGGTGAACAGCACGCCGGAGGACCCGCAGTCAGAGCGCACCATCAGTTGCACGCCGGCGGAGAGGAACACGTC
>JBDSIA010000317.1:0-5245 GCA_039918175.1 Thermomonas sp. | reverse complement strand
TGGCCGGGGTGATCACCGGCTTGATGATCCCGCATTACGACCGCAGCGACGAGATCGACGATGCGATCCAGCATTCGCCGCTGGAGACGCTGGAACATGCCCTGCATCCCTGGGTCGCCTACCTGATACTGCCAGTGTTCGCATTTTCCAATGCGGGTCTGGTGCTGGGTGAGTTCGTGCCGGCGGATGTGTTGCAACCGGTGCCGCTCGGGATCATGTTCGGCCTGGTGCTGGGGAAACCAATCGGCGTGGTGGGCGCAGCGGTGTTGGCCAAGGCGTCCGGCGTCGCCGGCTATCCGCCGGGCATGGATTTCCGTTCGATGCTGGGGCTGGGATTGTTGTGCGGGGTCGGCTTCACGATGAGCCTGTTCATTGCTTCGCTGGCGTTTTCCGACGATGGCGACCTGTTCCAGTTCGCGGTGCTCGGCGTGCTGTGCGCTTCGCTGGCGGCGGCTGTTGCGGGCTATCTGTGGCTGCGAGCGACGCTGCCCGGGAGTGCGAGCGAAAGCATCGACGAGGGTGCCGGTTAAACTGCAGGCCTGACCGCCGACTGGATCCATGATGCCCAACACGTTGGGTTGCACGCACCAGCTGGGATTCCTGACCTGCCTTGCCGCCTCGTTGCCGGCAATGGCGGCAGCGCCAGCTGCGCTACCCGCTGCCATCGATCTGACCACGCATTGGGCGGGCTATTCCGCCATCGCCATCTTCGCGCTCGCCTATGTGTTCGTGATCGCCGAAGAATTCACCCAATTGCGCAAGTCGCAACCGGTGATGCTTGCCGCGGGCGCGATCTGGGCCTTGCTGGCCATTGCCGCGGCGGGCATGGGCCAGTCCGAGAGCATCCATCACGCCATCGGCGACTACCTTCTGGAATACGCGGAGCTGTTGCTGTTTCTGCTGGCGGCGATGACGTATGTCAATGCGATGAGCGAACGCAACCTGTTCGAGGCGCTGCGCCTGCGCCTGCTGCAGCGTGGCCTAGGCTACCGCAAGCTGTTCTGGGCCACCGGCGCGCTGGCATTCTGCCTGTCGCCGATGATCGACAACCTGACCACGGCGCTGGTGATGTGCGCCGTGGTGCTGGCAGTGGGGCGCGACAGTCCGAAGTTCATCACCCTGGCCTGCATCAACATCGTGGTCGCGGCGAATGCCGGCGGCGCGTTCAGTCCATTCGGCGACATCACCACGCTGATGGTCTGGCAGCGCGGCATCATTGATTTCTGGGGCTTCTTCCACCTGTTCCTGCCATCGCTGGTGAACTGGTTGGTGCCGGCGGCGATCATGCATTTCGCGGTCGTTCCCGGCACGCCACCCGTCCCCCGGGGCGATGTGCGGATCAAGCGCGGTGGTTGGGTGATCGTGGGACTGTTCGTTTTCACCGTGCTGCTGGCGGTGGGCTTTCACAATTTCCTGCACCTGCCACCGTTCATGGGGATGATGACTGGCCTGGCCCTGCTCAAGCTGCATGGCTGGCATCTTACCCGCAAGGCGAATGCGATCCAGGCCGCCGAATTCGATCGTGTGGGCTCGCCCGGCGACGTGGATGCCTTCGACAGCTACGAGCAGGTGGCGCGCGCGGAATGGGACACCCTGCTTTTTTTCTTCGGGGTGATCATGTGCGTGGGCGCACTGGGCTATTGCGGGTATCTGGCGATGGCGTCGCAATGGTTCTACGGCGACCTTGGGCCGACCACCGCCAACATGTTGATCGGCGTGCTGTCGGCGGTGCTCGACAATATCCCGATGATGGTCGCGGTGCTGCAGATGCATCCGCAGATGGACGAGGGCCAGTGGCTGCTGGTGACCCTGACCGCTGGCGTCGGCGGCAGCCTGCTGTCGATCGGTTCCGCCGCTGGCGTGGCGTTGATGGGCCAGGCCAAGGGCAAGTACACGTTCTTCGGCCATCTGCGTTGGACGTGGGCGATCGCGCTGGGCTATGCGGCCAGCATCTGGATGCATTTGCTGATCAATGCGCGCTTCTTCACCGGGGCCGTGATCGCATCTGGATGATGTTTCGATGAGACTCCCTCGATGAAGACGGCGCTGGTGTTCGGTGCAAGCGGGCAGATTGGTGCTCCGCTGCTGCAGCGCCTGGACACTGCCGGTTGGCGAGTATTCGCGGTGTCGCGGCAGGCGCATGCGGACGCACCCGGCCTGCATTGGCTGCGTGGCGATCTTGCCGGCGTTGATGACTTGCCCGACGCGGTCGATGCGATCTTCAGCTGTGGCCCGCTGGATCAGTTCGCACGCTGGCATGCCGCCATGCCGATGCATGCACCGCGGGTAGTGGCGTTCGGGTCAACCAGTGCCGGCAGCAAGCAGGATTCTGGCAACGCATACGAGCGCGATCTAGCCGGTCGGTTGCTGGATGCCGAAGCCTTGCTGTTCTCCACTGCGCAGACATGCGGGGCAGCGGCCACAATCCTTCGCCCGACCCTGGTCTACGGCGCTGGCCGCGACCAGACCCTTAGCCGGATCGCCTGCCTGGCAAGCCGCTGGGGTCGCTTCGTGTTGCCGCGGCGCGCGGATGGCCTGCGCCAGCCGGTGCATGTCGAGGACCTGGCCGACGCCGCTTTGGCGGCATGCCAGTCCAGCGCCAGCCACGGGCGCAGTTATGACTTGCCCGGCGGCGAGACCTTGGCCTACCGCGTCATGGTGCAGCGCGTGCTGGCCTGCCTACATCCAAGCCCGCGCCTGCTTGAGTTGCCGATGCCGGTGTTCCGTGGCGTGCTTGCCGTGGCGCAGCTGGGCGGGATCGCCGCCGACTTCACGCCGCAGGCGCTCGCTCGCATGCGCCAGGACCTGGTGTTCGACAGCGAACCCGCGCGGTGCGACTTCGCTTACGCACCCCGCAGATTCAATCCTGATGCCAGCATGTTTGCCGACGTGCGCGCATGATCCTTGTGCAGTCAGGCCGGTTCGGCCACGGTGCGCGCTTTCAGTTTCGCGCGAAGCGCAATCACCAGCACGCCGCTCAGCACCATCGCGCCGCCGACCAACACCCGCGGCCCCGGATGGTCACCCCAGAACGCGACCCCCAGCAGGATCGCGAATACCGGCACCAGCAGCAGCCACGGCGTGATCTGGGCGACCGGGTAGCGCTGCACCAGCCAGTAATACAGGCCGTGCCCGAGCAGCGACGACGCGTAGGCCGCGAACGCCGCTGCCAGCCAGGCGATCCAACTGGCATGCGGCAGCGCCGCAATCGCACCGGGCTCCAACCATGCACTGAGCACAAGCAGTGGCGGCAGACTGAATACCCCCATCCAGCCCTGCTGGGAAAACACATCGAGCCCGCGCAGGCCTTTCATCAGGATCGTGCCGACCGCAAGCGCGAAGGCGGAGGCAAGCATCGCCACCAGCGCCATCGGCTTCTGCAACACATGCGGATCCAGGCCCAGCACCAGCACGCCAAGGAAGCTGAGTGCGATCGCGGCACTGGTGCGCCAGCCGACTTTTTCGCCCAGCAGCCACCAGGCCAGCACCGTGGTCATCGGCACATACGACTGCAGCACGATTGCGGGCGAGGATAAATCCCCCGCGAGTTTCAAGGCCAGGAAGCTCAGGGAAAAATGGATGACGCCCACGCATATGCTGACCGCGATCAGGCGCGGCCATTGCCCGGCGGGCGGTTTTTTCATCAGTAACAACAGCGGCAGCAACAGCAGGCCGAAACGCAGCGCAGTGAACAGCAACGGCGGGATCTCGCGCAGGCCCAGCGCCGAGCTCAGGAAGTTGATTGCCCAGACCGCGACGATCACCAGCACCAACGCCATGTCGCGCCCGCGCAATGCGGGCGCCGGCTTCATTGCGTCACCAGCGCAGGCCGAGCTTGCGGTACAACTTGGACAACACCCAGGCCGGACCGATCAGGAGATATTTCAGGTCGGTGAAGAAGCTGGGCTTCTTGGCTTCCAGCAGCTTGCTGTGGCCGATGAACTGCGCGACCCACGCGACCACGAACACGCCCAGTGCCAGCTTGAACAATCCGGGCGCGCCAAGGCTGGCGTGCAGCCAGCGGGTCAGCCAAGCCATCGCCACGAAGATCGCCAGCATGCCGAAGCCGATCGCGCGCGAGGCGCGGTAGTAGAACATCCAGGCCAAAAACATCGACAGCGCGGCCCACAGGCCCGGGCGGAACAGAGTGCCTGGCACCGGCACGCACCACAGCAGGCCGATCACGCTCCACAGGATCAGTGGCACCGCGAATACGTGAATCGCCTGATTGGTGGTGTTGCGGTGATCGGCCGAATAATGCGCGAACCATGCATCGATCGGGCGCGTGTTAGGCGGCGCAACGTCATCGGCTGGCGTGCTCATGGCGGCGTTCCGGGTGCGGCGGCGAGGTCGCCAGTATGCCAAGCCGGCCGAGGTCGCGCTCAGTCGGGCTTGGCGTGGAAACGCCGGTACATCAACAGCCCAATCACCAGCACCACCTGCACCAGCATGCCGGCGAGCCGCTGCTGCCAGGCCAGCTGCAGCAACAGGCTCAGGATGCAAATACCGGCAACAAGGGTGCGTGCGCGGTCGCTGGCATCGGCGGCCAGCACGAACCATGCTGTCAGGCCCATCGCCGCGGCTGCGGCAATCAATGCGTACATGGCGTGCGGTTGCCCATGGACCGATTGTGCCTGTCAATCCAGCGCGATTCCGGCCAGCTTTGCCAGCGCGTCAGCGTACTTGGCGCGGGTGCGTTCGATTACATCGGCGGGCAGGCGCGGGCCCGGCGCGGTCTTGTCCCAGTCGAGCGTCTCCAGATAGTCGCGCACGAACTGCTTGTCGTAGCTCGGCGGGCTGCTGCCGACCTGATACTGGTTTGCCGGCCACCAGCGCGAGGAATCCGGTGTCAACATTTCGTCCATCACGTACAACGTGCCATCGGCAGCGGTGCCGAACTCGAACTTGGTGTCGGCCAGGATGATCCCGCGTTGCGCGGCGTAGTCGCGGGCGAAGGTGTACAGCGTCAGCGTCGCATCGCGTACGGCTTCGGCCATTTCGCGGCCGACCAGGTCGATAGCGGCATCGAAATCGATGTTCACGTCGTGATCGCCGACTGCGGCCTTGGTGGATGGCGTGAAAATGGGTTCGGCCAATTGCTGGGCCTGTTGCAGGCCCGCCGGCAACTTGATGCCGCTGACCGCGCCGCTGCGCTGATAATCCTTCCAGCCGCTGCCGATGATGTAGCCGCGGGCGATGCATTCCACCGGCACCGGCGTGAGTTTTTTGGTCACCACCGCGCGCT
>JBDSIA010000316.1:0-13169 GCA_039918175.1 Thermomonas sp. | reverse complement strand
CAATGTCGCCGACGTGGTAATGCAGGGCAACCAGCCCTATTACCGCGGTGGCGGTTATGGCTATAACGATCGCCTGATCGCGCAGCGCGACCGCTATGGCCGCGTCGTGTATTACCGCAACGTGCCGCGTGCGCAGTATCGCAACGGCCCTCCGTACGGCAATGCCTATGGCTATTACGAGAACCGCCCGGTGACCGCCCATCGGAACGTGAAGTGCAACAAGCATGGCAAGTGCAAGACCACGTATTACGATCCGCGCCACGACCGCGATGATCGCCATGACCGCGATGATCGTGATGACGACCGCTACGACCATCACGATCGCGATGATCGTCGCTGATAACCACGGCACGCGTTGAAGTTGCCCCAGGCAGCAGTTGAAACTAAGACGAACGGCGCCCACGCGGCGCCGTTCGTGCGTGTGCAAGCTGCGCGTGTGCGTCACAATCACTGCATGCTCCCGATGCGTGCCCTTGCTACTTGCGCCCTGCTCACATTGTTCGGTTGCGACGTGGGCAAGCCGACTTCCATGCCCGCGCAAGCAACCAGCGGCACGACCAGTGGGTTGTCCAGCGGAATGGAGTTCAGCGGTGAACGCAGCTGCGTGGATTGCGACGGCATCGAGTCCTGGTTGCGGCTTGAACAGGCCGGTGCGGCGCGTCGGTATCGCATGGTCGAGGTCTACTACGGCCAGCAGCACGAGCGCCGCTTTGAAGATTCGGGTGATTGGAGCACCCAAGACGACCTGTTGCGGTTGCGCTCCAGCCAGGGCGGCGAGCGCGTGTATTCACGCATGCAGGACGGTTTCCTGCATGCCCGCGGCGCACATGGCCAAGACATTCCAGCCGCCGAAGACGAGGTGCTGGAGCCGGCGGGGTTCGACAGCACTCGCTGAACGCGCGTTGTGGGGCAATCTGGAATTCACGCCCGGGTCAAGCGTAAGTGCGGACACTCGCAGCACATAACCCCGCGGGCAGTAACCCCGCACCAGGAGCACGCCATGAGCACAAGTCGTCTACTGCAACCCATCGTTCTCGTCGCCGCGCTGGCCGCCGGTATCGGCAGCACCCACGCGCAGACCTTGAGCCTCAACTGGAATCCACGCAGCGGCGATGTCTGGGTGGATACCCAACTGGCGGACATGAATCGCTACGGCAGCAGCTACCGCGATCCGTTCATCAATGAAATGGTGCGTTACCACGATGTGCCGCGCGACTTGGTGACCGACTTGCTTATTCGCCGTCGCTGGGCGCCGGGCGACGTGTACTACGCCTGCACCATCGCACAGACAATCGGCCGGCCGTGCAGTTACGTTGCCAACGAGTGGGAACGCAACCATGGCCAGGGTTGGGGCGTTGTTGCCCAGCGATTGGGCATCAAGCCGGGCTCTGCGGAATTCCATCGGTTGAAGAACGGGTTCGTGCCGACTTACACCCGCTGGTCGCGGCCGATTGTCCTGGATGCGGACTTGAAACGGGCCTATCCGAACCATGGCAAGGCCAAGGGCGTGGTGACCCACAAGCATTCGCAGGGCAAGGTCGTGAAAGGCCACGCCGACAAAGGCCATAAAGGCCATACTGACAAAGGCCATACCGAAAAAGGCCACAAGGTTGGAAACGCAAGTAAAGGCGCGAAAAGCGAGCAGGGCAAAGGCAAGGCTCAAGGCAAGGGAAAGCACTGAGCCTGTCTAGCTTTTCTGCGCGCCAGTGATTCAAGTGATTCACTAGCGTCATCCGGTGCAACCCATCGAAGTATCACCGTGGAACATCTACACACGCGACTGGCATTGCCGTCGCGTGTGTTTCAATGTGGGCGTGTCGTAATCCTGGACGGACTGAAGTGCGATTGGTGGGATCTGCACCATGACCGAAGGGCTTGACTTGTTCTGCGGGCAGAATGGGATCAAGTGCCTATGAGCACTCCGGAAACCGATGTCCACATCGTCGGCTTCGATCCGCGCTGGCGCGAGGATTTCGCCACCCTCAACACTGAATGGCTGCAACGCTGGTTCGTGGTGGAACCACACGACCGCGAGGTATTGAGCAATCCCGAGCAATACATCTTGGCCGATGGCGGTCACATCCTGTTCGCGGTAAAGGCCGATGGCCAAGCTCTCGGCACCGTCGCGCTGAAACATGATGGTGACGGTGTGTATGAACTCACCAAGATGGCGGTCACGCCGGATGCGCGCGGGCAGGGCATCGGCCGTTTGTTGATGGATGAGGCGCTAGCGCTTTATCAAACGTTGGACGGGCGCGAGCTGTACCTGGAATCCAGCAGTCCGTTGAGGAATGCGATTGCGATGTACGAACGCAGCGGCTTCCGTCACCATCCGGCGCCGCGTGCGGGCTCGCACTATGCGCGGGCTGATGTGCACATGATCTGGCAAACCGGCGCGAGCTGACCTTCAGTCCTGCGGCACCCGTACCGTGCCTTCCATCAGCACGCGCGCAGAGCGCGACATCACCGCCTTGGTGACCTGCCATTGACCATCGACTAGCGAGGCGGCAGCGCCGACGCGCAAGGTGCCGGACGGATGGCCGAAGTTCACAGCTTCCCGATGACCACCACCCGCAGCAAGATTCACCAAGGTGCCGGGAATCGCCGCCGCCGTGGCAATCGCCACGGATGCCGTGCCCATCATCGCGTGATGCAGTTTGCCCATCGACATCGCGCGCACGCGCAAGTCGATGTCGTTGGCGCTGACCTGCTTGCCGGCGGATGACAGGTAATCAGCCGGTGGCGCGACGAAGGCAACTTTTGGCGTGTGCTGGCGCGTTGCCGCTTGCGACACCTCGCCAATCAGACCCATGCGCACCGCGCCATGCGCGCGGATCGCCTCGAACATCGCGAGTCGCTTGGAGTCGTCGTTGATCGCCCCCTGCAGTTCGCTACCCGTGCAGCCGATATCGGCCGCATTGACGAAGATGGTCGGGATGCCGGCGTTGATCATCGTCGCTTTCAACCTGCCGACGCCGGGCACATCGAGGTCATCGACCAGCTGGCCGGTTGGGAACAATGCGCCGTCGCCATCAGCTGGATCAATGAACTCAAGCACGATTTCTGCGGCCGGAAAAGTCACGCCGTCCAGTTCGAAGTCGCCGGTTTCCTGTACTTGCCCATCCGTCAGCGGCACATGCGCGACAATTGTTTTTCCGATGTTGGCCTGCCAGATCCGCACCGTGCAAATGCCGTCGAGCGGCACGCGCGCGGGATCGATCATATTGTTGGCAATTGCGAACGGCCCGACCGCCGAACTCAGGTTGCCGCAGTTGCCGCTCCAGTCGACGAAGGCGCTATCGATGCTGACCTGTCCGTACAGGTAGTCAACATCGTGACCGGCCACGGTCGACTTCGAAACGATCACGCACTTGCTGGTGCTTGATGTCGCCCCGCCCATGCCGTCGGTGTGCTTGCCGTAAGGATCGGGCGAACCGATCACGCGCAGCAACAACGCATCGCGCGCCAGGCCCGGCAGTTGTGCATCAACCGGCAAATCCTCAAGACGGAAGAACACACCTTTCGACGTGCCGCCACGCATGTAGGTGGCCGGGATTTTCAATTGAGGAGCGGGGAGCTGGGGTTTGCGGGTCATGTCATGCCGCCTTGGACGCTTCCAGGAAATCCTGAGCGAACCGTTGCAGCATGCCCCCGGCTTCATAGATCGAAGCTTCTTCTGCGGTGTCGAGGCGGCACGTCATTTGCACGTCGACGCGTTCGCCATCGCGGCGATGGATCACCAAGGTCAGCTCCGCGCCCGGCGCGGGGATGCCGCGAACATCAAACGTTTCGCTGCCATCAATGCGAAGTGTTTGCCGCGTGGTGCCCGGCTTGAATTGCAACGGCAGCACGCCCATGCCGATCAGATTGGTGCGATGGATGCGTTCGAACCCTTCGGCGGCTATGGCTTCCACACCCGCAAGGCGCACGCCCTTGGCAGCCCAGTCGCGCGAGCTGCCCTGGCCGTAGTCGGCGCCGGCGACAATGATCAGCGGCTGCGCGCGACCCATGTAGGTTTCGATCGCCTCCCACATGCGCACGACCTCGCCCTCTGGCTCGATCCGGGCAAGTGAACCCTGGCGCACGTTACCGTCGGCGTCGCGGACCATTTCGTTGAGAAGTTTCGGATTGGCGAAGGTCGCCCGCTGAGCGGTCAGGTGGTCGCCGCGATGGGTGGCGTAGGAATTGAAGTCCTCTTCCGGCACATTCATCCTGGTCAAATATTCACCAGCCGCGCTGCTGGCCATGATCGCGTTGGAAGGCGACATGTGGTCGGTGGTGATGTTGTCGCCGAGTACCGCGAGCGGACGCATGCCGGTCAGGGTGCGTTCGCCGGCCAGCGCGCCTTCCCAGTACGGTGGGCGCCGGATATAGGTGCTCATCTCACGCCAGTCGTACAGCGGGCTGACCGCCGCGCCTTTGGCGTGGGCTGCGAACATCGGGTCATAGACCCTGCGATATTGTTCTGGCTTCACTGACGCTTTGACGACCGCGTCGATTTCTTCGTCGCTGGGCCAAAGGTCCTTGAGCGTGACTGGGTTGCCGTCATGGTCGAGGCCAAGCACATCCTTTTCGATGTCGAACCGAATCGTGCCGGCAATTGCGTAGGCCACCACCAGTGGCGGCGAGGCGAGGAACGCTTGCTTCGCATACGGGTGGATGCGCCCGTCGAAATTGCGATTGCCTGAGAGCACCGCGGTCGAATACAGGTCGCGCTCGATGAGTTCCTGCTGGATCGCCGGATCCAATGCGCCGCTCATGCCGTTGCAGGTGGTGCAGGCGAACCCGACGATGCCGAAGCCGAGTGCTTCGAGTTCGCTCAATAAGCCGGCATCCTGTAAATACAGTTCGACAGTCTTCGAGCCTGGTGCCAGCGAGGTCTTCACCCAGGGCTTGCGGGTCAGCCCCTTGGCATTCGCGTTGCGCGCCAACAGGCCGGCGGCAATCACGTTGCGCGGGTTACTGGTATTCGTGCAGCTGGTGATCGCGGCAATAATCACCGCGCCATCCGGCATCAGCCCTTGCGCTTCCTGCTTCAGCGCGCCATCGAGGTTGCTTGCAATTCCGGTGCTGGAAAGCTCGCTGGTCGCCACCCGCTTGTGCGGAACGGATGGCCCGGCCATGTTGCGTACTACCGACGACAGGTCGAAGTGCAGGGTGCGTTCATATTTCGCATTCGCGAGGGAGTCGGTCCACAAGCCGGCGGTCTTCGCATAGGTTTCGACCAAGGCGACCTGCGCGTCCTCGCGACCGGTCAGGCGCAGGTAGTCCAGGGTCATGTCGTCGATGAAGAACATCGCCGCGGTCGCACCGTATTCCGGTGCCATGTTGGAAATCGTCGCGCGGTCGCCTAACGTCAATGCAGCGGCGCCTTCGCCACGGAATTCCAGATAGGCGCCAACGACTTTTGATGCGCGCAGGAATTCGGTCATTGCCAGCACCACATCGGTGGCGGTGATGCCGGGTTGCGGCCTGCCACTCAGCTCCACGCCGATGATGTCCGGCAGGCGCATCCACGACGCGCGCCCCAGCATCACGCTTTCCGCTTCAAGCCCGCCCACGCCAATCGCGATCACGCCCAGCGCATCTACGTGCGGGGTGTGGCTGTCGGTGCCGACGCAGGTGTCCGGGTACGCCACGCCATCGGCCACCGCGACCACCGGGCTCATTCGCTCCAGGTTGATCTGATGCATGATCCCGTTGCCCGGCGGGATCACGTCGATGTTGCGGAACGCGAGTTTCGTCCAGTCGATGAAATCGAACCGGTCGGCATTGCGGCGGTTCTCGATCGCACGGTTCTTCAGGAATGCATCGCGGTCGAAGCCGGCCGATTCCACCGCCAGCGAGTGGTCCACAATCAACTGCACCGGCACCACCGGATTGACCTGCGCCGGGTCGCCGCCTTGCTCGGCGATCGCATCGCGCAGCCCGGCCAGGTCGACCAGCGCAGTCTGGCCGAGGATGTCGTGGCAGACCACGCGTGCGGGAAACCAAGGGAAGTCGAGGTCGCGGCGGCGCTCGATCAGCTGGGTCAGGTAGGCGTCCAGCAGCTCGGGATCTGCACGGCGCACCAGATTTTCAGCGTGGACGCGGGCGGTGTAGGACAACTGGTCCCATGCGCCTGGCTGCAGCGCATCCACTGCGGCTTGCGCGTCGAAATAGTCCAGATCGGTACCGGGCAGGGGCTTGCGGAAATGGGAGCTCATGGTGGAAGCAGGCATGGCGATGGCAGGCGTTGCGGTATAGAACCCCTATTGTCGCGCATCGCGGCTGTATGGGCCTGCGTCCGTACAATGCCGTCCTGATGACTGCATCGTCCCTCATTCCCGCCGAGCAACTGCGCCTGTCCGTCGCTCCGATGATGGACTGGACGGATAGCCATTGCCGCGTCTTCCACCGGCTGCTGGCGCCGCATGCGCGGCTATACACCGAGATGGTGCATGCCAATGCGGTGATCCACGGCGACCGCACGCGCCTGCTGGCGATTGATCCGACCGAGCATCCGGTTGCGCTGCAACTCGGCGGCAGCGAGCCGGCGTTGCTGGCGCAAGCTGCGCGGATCGGCGTCGAGGCCGGGTTCGATGAAATCAACCTCAATTGTGGTTGCCCGTCCGACCGCGTGCAGGCGGGCCGCTTCGGTGCGTGCCTGATGCGCGAACCGGCGCTGGTCGCCGAAGGCGTCGCAGCGATGATCGATGCCTGTGCATCGTTGGATCGGCATGTTCCGGTGACGGTGAAGTGCCGGCTCGGCGTGGACGACGACCACGACTGGGAGCACTTCCTGGCTTTTGTCGACACGATTGCCGAAGCCGGCTGCCGACTGTTCGTGGTGCATGCGCGTAATGCGTGGCTCAAGGGATTGAGTCCGAAGGAAAACCGGGAAGTGCCGCCGCTGCGCTACGACTGGGCCTACCAGCTCAAGCGCGAACGGCCAGACCTGCAGGTCATCGTCAACGGCGGTATTTCCGATGCCGTGGAGGCGCGGGCGCATCTACAACATGTCGATGGCGCGATGCTGGGTCGCGCGGCCTACCATGACCCGTATCTGCTGCATCGCCTGGACGTCGAATGGTTCGGTGGCGAGCTGCGTGCGCGCGGCGACCTGTTGCGCGCAATGCAGCCGTACGTCGAAGCGCAGCTGGCTCGCGGTGGGTTGTTGAAACATATCGTCCGTCATGTGCTTGGCCTGTTCGCCGGCCAGCCGGGTGGTCGTGCATTCCGCCAAGTCCTCAGTGAGAGCGCGCACAAACCCGGCGCCGATTGGTCATTGGTCGAACGAGCACTGTCCGTGACGCATTCCATCGAGCAAGCCATCGAGCACGCCGCATGATTACCCGCGACATTGAATCCTTCCTCGCGTTTGCACGCACTGCAGCACCCGATTTCGGCGCGGCCACCGCGCGCGCCGCGTTCCTGGTCGCGCCTGACGGCTTCCGCCTGGCCGAGCAATCCGCGCAGGACAATACCTATATGGCCGATGCTGCCGCGTTCGATGCAAATCGCGCGTCGATGCAGCATCGTGACCTGCAGCGTGCGTTATCGACGGTGCTGCCGACCGTGTGCTTTGCCGGCGATCCGGAAACGCCCGATGCGCTCTTCCCGAACAACGTATTCGGCACTGCTGCCGGGCGTTACGTGGTGGGGCGCATGCGTCACGAGGTACGCCAACACGAAGCAATGCGCAGCGACATCCGCGGCTTTTTTCGCGACGTGCTCGGTTACCGTGAGGTCGATCTATCGCAGCAGGAAAACCCCTGCGAACTGACCGGCGCGCTTGTGATCGACCGCGCGCGCGGATTGGGGTTCTGCGGGTTGTCGGAGCGTTGCGACGAAGCAGGCGCACGCCTCATGCACGAAGCCTTCGGCCTGCGCTCGACACTGATGTTCGACTTGGCCGCTGGCGAATACCACACCAACGTCGTGCTGGCGGTGCTGGCCGGGCGCGCGGCGGTGATCTGTGCGAATGGCTTTGCTGATCCAGCCATTGTTGATGCGCTCGGCGCGCTGTACGCCCCGCACGCGATCCTGTGCGCACCGGGTGAGCATGCGGCCTTCGTCGGCAACTGCATCGCCCTTGGCCAGGACAAGGTCTGGATGAGCAGGGTGGCCGGCGCTGCCTTGCAAACCGCCCATCGCCAGCAATTTGCCAATGCCGGTTTCGAGGTCGCCACGGTCGAGTTGGATGCGATCGAGGCCGCAGGAGGTTCGCTGCGTTGCTGCGTAGGGGA
The DNA here is from genome assembly GCA_039918175.1 of Thermomonas sp. Taxonomy (GTDB): domain Bacteria; phylum Pseudomonadota; class Gammaproteobacteria; order Xanthomonadales; family Xanthomonadaceae; genus Thermomonas. The sequence goes on along the minus strand of JBDSIA010000316.1, from coordinate 4,941 downwards.
AGTATTTTAAAGAGAATCACGCGCCACGCTGAAACTGAATGCGGAGTATCCTGTTCAGGAAACTTCAGGGCTGATTCACCGGCCTCCGCCAGAATGAACCCTCATCTCCACTAAAGACTTGAAGTTGCCATGTCCCCGCGTGCACTGCCGCCCTCGTTGAGGCTCCTGACCATCGCCATCCTGGCGGTGTTGCCGGTGCTGTCGGCGTATGCGAAAAAACCGCAGTCTGCACCCCCGCAACGTGATCGCGGCCAGCAGGGCAACACTCAGAATCGCGACCAATCGCGCGACAACAGCTTGTCCGAGGCGGTGCGCCGGGTCGAGCGCGATACGCGTGGCGAAGTGCTCTCGGCGGAACGGGTCCAGTACGATGGCCGCGACATGCACCGGGTCAAGGTAGTCGACGACGAAGGCCGGGTGCGCATTTTTATGCAGGATCCGAACCGTCGCGACGATGGCAACGCCGGCTTCAATCCAGCTGGCCCGGCGCGAAACAATGATCGCAATGATGGCGACAAGGCGCGAGATTCACGGCATCGCCAGCGGCCTACACGCGATCACGACGACTGATCGCGGCATGCTGCTCGGGCCGGTTGCCGGTCCGTCCACCCATTTGTGAGGAGTTTTCATGCGTATCCTGCTCGTCGAAGACGAAGCCCCGTTGCGCGAAACCTTGGCTGCACGCCTGAAGCGCGAAGGATATGCGGTAGATGCCGCGCAAGATGGCGAGGAAGGCCTGTACATGGGCCGCGAAGTGCCGTTCGACGTGGGCATCATTGATCTTGGCCTGCCCAAGATGTCGGGCATGGAGCTGATCAAGGCCTTGCGCGACGAGGGCAAGAAATTCCCGGTGCTGATCCTGACCGCGCGATCGAGCTGGCAAGACAAGGTCGACGGTCTCAAGCAGGGGGCCGACGATTATCTGGTCAAGCCCTTCCACGTCGAGGAGTTGCTGGCACGGGTCAATGCGCTGGTGCGCCGCGCCGCCGGCTGGAGCAAGCCGACCCTGGAATGCGGACCGGTGACGCTGGATCTGGCGGCGCAGACGGTGAGCGTGAGCGGTGCCAACGTGGATCTGACCAGCTACGAGTACAAGGTGCTGGAATACCTGATGATGCATGCCGGCGAACTGGTGTCCAAGGCCGACCTGACCGAACACATCTACCAGCAGGACTTCGACCGCGACTCCAACGTGCTCGAAGTGTTCATCGGCCGCCTGCGCAAGAAACTCGATCCGGAAGGCGCGCTTAAGCCGATCGAAACCGTGCGTGGCCGCGGCTACAGGTTTGCGATCCCGCGCAACGGCGAGTGATCGCGTCCGATTGACGGCGGATGACGCCCGTGGACACGCCTGACACCCCGCGCGGCGAGCCCCTCAGGCGCCGCCGATTGCGTATCGCTCAACCCCGCTCCCTGCAGGCGCGGCAGCTGCTGGCTGCCAGCCTGGGCCTTGTTGCGTTCCTGGCATTGGCCGGTTACGCCCTTGATCGTTCGTTTCTCAGCACTGCACAGAGCGGCATGCGCGAACGCCTGCACAGTTATGCGCTGGCTTATGCAAATAGCGATTTCGCCCGCGATGGCAGTTTGGTCCCGCCTTTTGACCCGCCCGATCCGCGCTTCAAACGCCCTGGCAGCGGCCTGTATGCACAGATCGTCTTGCCCTCGGGCCGCTGGGAATCCGATTCCGCGCAAGGTCCGCGGTTGCCAACCGGACCGATGCTCACTGCGCGTCAGCAGGCGTTCGAAGGTCCGCTTCCCGTGACCCAAATCAGTGGCGAGGCTGGCCAAGTCTACCGCTATGGCTACGGGTTGATCTGGAGCGGCAACGGCCAGAAGGCGGGTGAATTTCCGTACACGGTCTACATCCTGGAGGACACCACCGCGCTCGGCCGGCAGGTCTCGGCGTTTCGTTCCGCACTGTGGTTGAACCTGGGCGGCGCCGGACTGGTGCTGTTGTTGTTGCAGATGCTGGTCCTGCGCTGGAGCCTGCGGCCCTTGCATTCTGTCATCGCCGAACTCAAGCGCGTGCAGCTGGGCGTCGCGTCCGGGATGAGCGAGGCGCATCCGCGCGAACTGGAACCGTTGGCACGCAGCATCAATGCCTTCATTGACAGCGAGCGCGAAAACCTGGAGCGCCAGCGCAATACCCTGGCCGATCTCGCACACAGCTTGAAGACGCCGCTTGCAGTGCTGCGCACGCGCCTGGACAGCGAGGCTGGCGAGAGTGAGTTTCGCGAAGAAGTCGACACGCAATTGCGCCGCATGAACGATCTGGTGACCTACCAGCTCTCGCGTGCCGCCCGTTCCGGACATCAGTTGTTTGCAGCCCCGATCGAAATCGAGCCGCTGGCCGAGCAGATCGTGACCGGCCTTGAAAAGGTGTATGCCGGCAAGCGTGTGTTGTGCGAATTCGAGATCGCACCGCAGGTGCGCTTTCATGGCGAAACCGGTGACCTGCAAGAGCTGCTGGGCAACCTGCTGGAAAACGCGTTCAAATGGGCGGCTGCGCGAGTGCTGTTGACCATTGCCGAGGGCGTGGATGCGCCGGGCCGCCGACCGGGCCTATCGATCACTGTCGAGGACGACGGCGGGGGGATTGCCGAAGATCGCATCGCCCATGTCCTGCAGCGCGGTGTGCGTGGGGACGAACGGGTGCAGGGGCATGGGATCGGGCTTGCGATCGTGCAGGACATCGTCCGCAGCTATCGCGGTGAACTGCACGTCGCTCGTTCGCAGGAGTTGGGCGGCGCGCGCTTCGAGGTCATCCTACCGCCGGGGGTCTAGTCTGTTGAACCTGTTGAATGGCGCAAGTCGGGGCGAATGTCACCGGGTGAAAATGACGCCATCGACTTTCCCGGACCAGGCTCCCTAGCGGAACATGCCCGGCAGGAAACTCTGCCAGCGGGGTGCCGTGGCACGAGTCCCGCTGCTGTGAGGCGCGGCCACGGTCTTGGTTTTTTCGGCACGTGGCACTGGGACAACTGCCGGCGTGACCGCATCGGTATCGCCAATATCATTGTGATCGTTGCTGGTGGCGGTCGTTTCCGGACAGCTACCGCCACCATCGGCGCTCATGTGGCGCGATTCGGCGGCAGACGCATACCCGCACCCGCATGCGAACAGGAGGGCGAGGCTCAACAGGATCGGGCTGCGATGGCGCATGGTGTCACCAGGAAATGAAACACGAAATAAAAGCGCGGACTGAAGGATGCCAAAAAGGCATGTGCCCGCCTGCCACTATAACGTGGATGCCGACGCCGCGCTAAAGGTGGCATGCTGCATCGCAGCAGGCTTTGCGCAAGAACGCATTGCAGACTGGGACATGAGCAATGGCTCCGCACCTATGGCCCCAGCGGCGGCGGATATCTCCGCAGCCACCCTGCGCCGCGCCCTGATCGCGGGTGCGCGGCGGGTGATGGCGTCGCGCGATGAATTGAACCGAATCAATGTCTTCCCGGTCGCCGATGGCGATACCGGCAGTAATCTGACCGCGACCTTGGCCAGCGTGCTGCAAGGGGCGTTGAGCCGCCGCAGCCGCCACACTGGCGAATTGCTGGTAGCGATCGGCAATGACGCCATCGATGGCGCGCGTGGAAATTCCGGCGCGATCATGGCGCAGTTCCTGTTTAGCCTGGCCGAACACGCGCGCAACGCCCCCGTGCTGGATGCGCCCACCCTGGCTGCCGCCGTGCGCAGGGGTGCGGATGGCGCGCGCGCCGCGCTGGCCAAGCCGGTCGAAGGCACGATTATCAGTGTCATCAGCGCGTTTGCCGATGCGCTGGACGAGGCCGCGCGCCAGCAACCCCACAGCCCGCGTCGCGGATTCACCCAGGCACTGCAGCGCGCGCGGCGTGCGCTGGCGGACACGCCGAAGCAAATGGCTCTTTTGCAAAAAGCGGGCGTGGTGGATGCCGGCGCGCAAGGGTTCGTCGACTGGCTTGAAGGGATTGCCGAATTCGTCGAAGGCGGCCCGCGCGCCGTGCGCATGCAGGGCGCAGTGCCACATGCGGCGAACGAAGCGTTGGAACTTCCCGCGCATATGCACGAGGACATCGATCCCGCGCGCCGCTATTGCACCGAATGTCTGCTGCTGGGCGAAGGGATGGATCGCATGCGCCTGCAGGCGGACTTGGGTGCACTTGATATCGATTCGCTGGTGGTGGCCGGCGGTGCCAGCCGGATGCGCGTGCATGGCCATGTGGGGTCGCCACAGCTGTTGTTCGATGCCTGCGCGGCGTACGGACGGGTCGAGTCGATGAAGGCCGACGACATGGTCATGCAGCAGCGCAGCGTGGAGTCGCCACATCGCGTGGCAGTGGTCACCGACAGTGCCTCTGATCTGCCGCAGGAATTGGCCGAACGCTATGCTATCCACGTGGTGTCGGCCCGGGTCAGCCTGGATGGCCGTGATTACCTGGATCGGCTTGGCCTGAGCGCCGGGGAGTTCTACCGGCGCATGGCGACGTCGCGCCAATTGCCCCTGACCAGCCAGCCACCGTCCCGGGATTACCGCCGGATCTTCGAACACGTGCTGGGCAATCAGGACGCAGCCGTGTACGTGGGACTCTCGCGTCCGTTGTCGGGGACGTTGCAGTCTGCCGAAGCTGGCGCCAGGGGGATGGCGAAACCGCTGGTGGTGTTCGACAGCGGCCATGCCAGCACCGGCCAGGCCTTGTTGGCATGGCGGGCAGGCGAAATGGCCGCCGCCGGCGCGGATGCCGCCACGATCAGAGCCGAGCTGGTCCGCCTGCGTCCGTTGACCATGACCTGGGCGCTGGCGCGCGACATCTCGCATGCGGTGCGTGGCGGGCGCATTCCGCGCTGGGCCGGCCCCGCCGTGCGCTGGAGCGGGCTGACCCCGATCGCGGCGATCAATTCCGAAGGACTGCTCAAGCTGGTGGGCGGCCTGTTCGCACGCCGGAAAGCGGCGGATGCTTTCGC
>JBDSIA010000315.1:0-2989 GCA_039918175.1 Thermomonas sp. | reverse complement strand
TGCACGCGGCCGGTTTCGATCTGGCGCTCGGCTTCGCGCTGCTCGGCGATCAGCTGCTGCAGTTTCGTTTCTTCCTGCGACAGTTTTTCGCGCAGCTGCCGCAGTTGCGCGTCCAGTCCGCGGTATTCCAGCGCTTTCCACTGCGCATCCTTGACCTTGCGTTCTGCCTGCAACACCTGGCTCGCCAGTCCAAGCAGGCCGAGCAGTACACCGCAATCCAGGCCGAACGCCGCATCAAGGACGCGCAATGGAAGGCGCTCGAGTTCCGCTCGCTGGATGCCAAGCTGCAGCGCCTGCGCGAAAAACTCGCCCAGGACGAAACCCGGCTTGAGCAGCTGATCGCCGAGCAGCGCGAAGCCGAGCGCGAGCTTGAGACGGGACGTGGCCGTCGCGATGGCGCCAGCGAAGCACTCAATGCTGCGCAGGCCGCGGTGTATCAGGTCGGCAGCACGCTGGCCGGGGTCGAACAGCAGATGGCCCACCAACGCGACCTGGCCACGCGCCTGCAACGCGCACGTGACGAAGCGCAGTCGGCGCTCAGCGAAATCGGTGGCCATATCAGCGGCGACCAGCAGAAGCTCGACGTTTTGCGTGAATCCGTGGCCGATGCCGAGCCGCGGCTCGCGACGATGCAGGCCGACGATGGCGCCCGCCAGGAGGCATGGCGCGACGCCGAAGCGCGGCTTGCCGATTGGCAGCAGCGTTGGGACGCGCACAGCAAGGCGCAGTCCGAAGCCACGCGGGCCGGTGACGTGGAACGTACCCGCATCGAACATCTGGATCGGCAGATCCTCGACGCCGACCGCCGTCGCGAGCAGCTTGGTGCCGAGCGCACGGGCCTGGATGTAGCTGCGTTGAGCGAAGCATTCACGACGTTGCAAGGTCAGCACGACAGCCAGAAGACCGCGCTGGACGGGCTGACCGTTGACGTGGACACCCGAATGCAGGCCTTGACCGGCTTGCAGGAACAGCAGCGCAAGCGCCAGGCCGAACTGGCCGAACTGCGCAAGCAGGCGCAGGCCGCGCGTGGCCGCCTGGCCTCGCTGGAAACCTTGCAGCACGCCGCGCTTGGGCAGGAGCAGGGCGCTGCAGTGGCTTGGCTCAAGCAACGTGGGCTGGATGATGCCGCGCGTGTTGGCGAACGCCTGCAGGTCGAATCCGGCTGGGAAAACGCGGTCGAGGCCGCACTGGGTCAGTTGATTGAAGGTGTCTTGGTAGACCAGCCGGAAACACTGGTCGATGCGTTGGGCGAGCTTGCCGATGGAAGGCTTGCGCTTGTGTCTGCCGAAACCGGCACCGCCGATTTTGCTGCGAGTTCGCTGGCCAGCAAGGTGCGAGGGCCGCTGGCAATTCGTCGCCTACTGTCGAAACTGCACGCTGCCGAAACCTTGGCTGACGCACGCAACCTGCAGGCCGGGCTGGCCGACGGCGAGTCGGTTATTACCCGCGCCGGCGAGCGCTTGGGTGATGGCTGGGTGCGCGTGTTGCGTTCTGGCGCCGCCAAGCAGGGCGCACTGCTGCGCGAAAAAGACATCCAGTCGTTGCGCGTCGAGAACGAAGGGCATGTGACACGCGAACGCGAACTGGACGCGGCGCTGACTGGGCTGCGCGATCAATTGCTGGCGTCCGAACAGCAGCGCGAAGATGCACAGCGCGCGCTGTACCTGGCTCATCGTGGCGTGTCCGAACTGGCCGGTCAGGTGCAAAGCCAGCAAGGCCGGCTGGATTCCGCGCGTGGTCGGATCGAGCGCATCGATGCTGAGCTCGCGCAACTTGCCAGCATGCTCGAAGCAGGCCACGAACAATCGCGCGAAGCTCGCCAGCGGATCGAAACGGCCGTGGCCAGCATGGGCGAACTGGAAACCGCGCGGCAGCTGCTGGACAGCGAACGCCGCGACATCAGTGAAGCCCGCGATGCGGCCCGCAACGCGGCGCGTGAATCCCGCGATGCCGCGCATGCACTGGCGCTGACGGTCGAATCGCAGCGCGCTCAGATCGTCGCGCTGGCGCAGGCGCTGGAACGCATGGGCAACCAGCGTGGCCAGCTCGATTCGCGCCTGGGCGAACTGGCATCGCAACTCACCGACGGCGATGTACCGGTCAAGACGCTTGAAAACGAACGGCAAGCGGCGCTTAGCGAGCGCGTGCGTACCGAGCAGGCACTGGCCGCGGCGCGGTCGCTGCTGGAAGGCATAGACAACGAACTGCGCGGGTTCGAACACACCCGCCAGCAGCGTGATGGCCAAGCCCTGCAGCAGCGCGAGGCGATCAGTCAGCGCAAGCTGGATCAGCAAGCGCTGGCAATCAAGGCCGACCAGTTCTCGGCTGCGGTGATTGCCTCAGGGTTTGTGATGGACGAAGTGCTTGCTGCCTTGGTCGATGATGCCGATGCGCCGACGTGGGAAAAGGCAGTCGCCGATTTCGATGCCAAATTGCGCAGGCTGGAACCCGTCAACCTGGCGGCCATCGCCGAACACGCCGAGGCCGCGCAGCGCAAGGAATACCTGGATGCGCAGGACGCCGACCTGACCTCTGCGCTGGACACGCTGGAAGATGCGATCCGCAAGATCGATCGCGAAACCCGTGGCCGCTTCAAGGACACATTCGATCGCGTCAATAGCGGTGTGCAGGAACTCTATCCGCGCTTGTTCGGCGGCGGCCATGCCTATCTGGAATTGACCGGGGAAGACCTGCTGGATGCCGGTGTGACGATCATGGCGCGCCCACCCGGCAAGCGCGTGTCGAGCATCTCGCTGCTGTCCGGCGGAGAGAAGGCAATGACCGCGGTTGCGCTTGTCTTCGCGATCTTCCGGCTGAATCCCGCGCCGTTCTGCCTGCTCGACGAAGTCGATGCGCCGCTGGATGAAAGCAACGTCGCCCGTTTCACCAACCTGGTCAGCGAGATGAGCGAACAGGTACAGTTCCTGTTCGTGACCCATAACAAGGCGACGATGGAAGCCGCGCAGCAGTTGTCCGGCGTGACCATGCG
>JBDSIA010000314.1:0-9843 GCA_039918175.1 Thermomonas sp. | reverse complement strand
CCGATCAGTTCGGCATCGCGCATGAATTGCGCGAGCGTCGGTACCGGCAGGCCAGCTTCGGACGCGCGCGCGTGGTAGTGCTCCAGCCAGATCGCCACACGCACCGCTGGCCAGCTCAGGAATGCATCCTTGAACAAACTCACCGGGTCATACGCGATTGGGCCGCGCACTGCGTCCTGGAAATCCAGCACCGCAGGACCTTTGGGATGGCCATCAGGGCACCTGTCTTGCACGGGCATCAGGTTGCGCGGCATGAAGTCGCGGTGGACCAGGACTTGGGGTTGGGCTAGAGCATTTTCTGTCAGGACTTGATACGCATCGTCCAGAACTTTCATCTCGGCCCGATCCAGATTCATGCCGAGGTGAAGGCCACAGAACCATTCGTCGAACAGGTGCAATTCGCGCTCCAGCATCGCCTCGTCGTAGGCGGGCAGGTTGGCCGGCGGGACTATCGACTGCAGCTTCAATAGTTGCGTCAACGCGTCATCGAACAAGGCATCGGCGTTGCCGCTGTCGATCACATGTAGGTAGGTATCCGCGCCCAAATCTTCCAGCAGCAGGAAGCCGCGTTCGACATCCTGCGCAAGGATCTCTGGTACCCGCACGCCGCCTGAAGCAAGCAATGCGCGGATCTGCAGCCACGGCCGCACGTCTTCCTTGTCCGGCGGCGAGTCCATCACGATACGTGTGCTGGCTTCGGATTGCGCTCGCCAATAGCTTCGGAAACCGGCGTCCATGGAGGCACGTACCAATGTGGCGCTGGAGTCGCACAACACCGCGCGGGTCCAGGCAGTGCGCGTGGTGGCGCGTGGATCGTGCGTCGCTTCGGGTTCGCTCATGGGTGAAGGGTAAACTGCCGCATCGATCCGGGCGACCCGGCACGAGGAAAAAAGATGTCGAAGTTGCAAGTGGTCCTGCTCTCCGGGGGTTCGGGCACCCGGCTCTGGCCGCTCTCGCGAGAGGCCTACCCGAAGCAGTTCCTGGCCCTGGCCGGTGATGCCACCATGCTGCAGGCGACTTGGCGGCGGGTCGCCGCGCTCACCGATGAGGCGCCTATCGTGGTCGCCGGCGAGGACCATCGCTTTTTGGTCGCCGAGCAGTTGCGCCAGATCGGCGCACCCACGCCTGCGATCGTGCTTGAGCCACTGGGCCGCAACACCGCTCCGGCGATTGCAGCGGCAGCGATGCAGGCGATGCGCGATGGCGAGGATCCGCTGTTGCTGGTGCTGCCGTCCGACCATGTCGTGCGCGATGAGACGGCATTCCGCGCAGCGGTCCAGCAAGCGATGCCGACCGCGCAGGCGGGCGCACTTGTCACCTTCGGCATCGTCCCCGATGCGCCGGAAACCGGCTTCGGCTATATACAGGCCGACACCGGCGAGGGCGTGCGAGCGGTTCTGCGCTTCGTCGAGAAACCCGATGCTGCCACCGCGCAGGCCTGGCTTGATGCGGGCGGCTATTACTGGAACAGCGGCATGTTCCTGTTCCGCGCCTCGCGTTACCTGGAGGAATTGCGCAAGTTCCGGCCCGACATCGTCGATGCCGTGCAAACCGCATTCCACGCAGCACAACGCGACGGCGACTTCATCCGCCTCGACAAGGATGCGTTCGCTGCGTGTCCTGCGGATTCCATCGACTACACGGTGATGGAAAAGACCGATGCCGCGATGGTCTTGCCGGTCGATATCGGCTGGAACGACGTGGGTTCGTGGTCGGCGCTGTGGGATGTGAGCGAACAGGATGCCGATGGCAATGCCCACCATGGCGACGTGATCGCGATCGACAGCCGCAACAGCTATGCCTACGCGCGCCGGTTGGTGGCGCTGGTCGGCGTGGATGACCTGGTCGTGGTTGAAACCGATGATGCGATCCTGGTAGCGCACAAGGACAAGGTCCAGCAGGTCAAGGACGTGGTGGCGCAGTTGAAAGCGGAGCAGCGAAGCCAGGCGGCCTTGCATCGCGAAGTGCACCGACCGTGGGGCAGTTACGATTCGATCGACATCGGCGACGGCTTCCAGGTCAAGCGGATCAAGGTGAAGCCGGGTGCGCAGCTGTCATTGCAATCGCACACGCGGCGCGCCGAGCACTGGATCGTGGTGCGCGGCAACGCCCGGGTCACCCGTGACAACGACGTGTTCGAACTGCATGCCAACCAGTCGACTTATATCCCGATCGGCGCCAGGCATCGCCTGGAGAATCCCGGCAGTGAGATGCTGGAACTGATCGAAGTGCAGTCGGGTGATTACCTGGGCGAGGACGACATCGTTCGCTACGAGGATGTGTATGGGCGAGCATGAGCGCTTGCGATCAGCATCAAGCTGATGGCGCTCATGCGAGCGCCCGGCCACGGATGGCCGGGCAGGGGATTCCGAAGCCGGTGAAGTTTCGCCATGGATGGCAGCGATGTTCTCGACCTAACCGAGCGTCGCCAACCACTCGTCGTCGGACCCTTCGTTGACGCCTTCGAACAGGAACGTCGACAGGTAGCGCTCGCCGGTATCCGGCAGCATCGCCAGCAGCACAGTGCCCTCCGGTGCATCTGCGGCAACCCGCAACGCAGCGGCTACGGTAGCACCGGCCGAGATGCCGACGAACAGGCCTTCCTCCTGCGCCAGTCGGCGCGAGGTATCGCGCGCAAGCACATCATCGATCGCGAGGTTGTCGTCGAAGATGGTGCGGTCCAGCACGTCCGGAATGAAGTCCGGGGTCCAGCCCTGGATCTTGTGCGGATGCCATTCGTCGCCGGCCAACAGGGCGGCCACGGCGGGTTCGCAGGTGATGATCTTCAGGCCCGGGCGTGCGGCCTTGAGCACGCGTCCGGCGCCGCTCATGGTGCCGCCAGTGCCCCAGCCGCTGACGAAATAATCCAGACGCTTGCCGGCGAAGTCGCGCAGGATCTCCGGGCCGGTGGTCGAAGCGTGGTAATCGGGGTTGGCCGGGTTGCGGAATTGGTTGGCATAGAACCAGCCATGCTTCGCGGCGAGTTCTTCGGCCTTGCGCACCATGCCGGTCCCGCGTTCGGCGGCTGGGGTCAGGATGACCTTGGCGCCATACGCCCGCATCAGTTTGCGGCGCTCGATCGAGAAGCTCTCTGCCATCGTTGCCACGAACTTGTAACCGCGCGCGGCGCAGACCATCGCCAGCGCCACGCCGGTATTGCCCGAGGTCGCTTCAACCACGGTGTCGCCTGGCTTGAGCAGGCCCTTGGCTTCGGCATCGAGGATGATTGCGATTGCCAGCCGGTCCTTGACCGAGCCGCCCGGATTGAAGGATTCGACCTTGGCGTAAAGGGTGACGTGGCGGGGTGCGATGCGGTGCAGCTTGACGATAGGAGTAGAGCCAATCGTGTCGAGGATGCTGTCGTGCAGGCTCATGGCGATGTCCGGAAGTTGTGGAGCGCAGTGTCAGGCGACTTGGGCGATGCCGGCGGCTGGCAGCACGGCAAGGCATCTTGCGCCTTCCGCCGTTAAATGTTCGCAACCGAACGGTGCAGGTGAATCCTGAGGCAAAAAAACGCCCCGCAGTACGGGGCGTCGATATTTCCAGTGCGTGAAGCTCAGCGCTTCTTCTTGCGCATCGCCTCGTAGATGAAGAGCAGCACGATGGCGACCAGGATGGCGAGGGCCCACATCATGAATCTGCTGGTGATGCCCAGCAGCGGCGCGAGCTGGCCGCCAATGACCGCGCCGACGATGCCGAGCAGGATGGTCATGATCCAACCAATCGGGTCCGCGCCTGGTTTCAGCAACCGTGCCAAGACGCCGATGATCGCGCCGAAAAAGATATACGCCAGAATTCCACTGAACATGAACCCTCCCAGAGATGTCGATGGATAATGTGGATGCCGCCAACCAATCCTAGCAGCAGCCGTGATCCCCGTGCTGTTCACCGCCGGCCACCGCGGCAACGCCGGTGGTCTCGCCGCGCAAGCTTGCCGCATGGTGTTCGGAAATCACCCGTGCCACGCTGCTGGTGACGCGCTTGCCCATCGGGATGTGCAGGAATTCGTTCGGGCCGTGCGCATTGGAATGCGGGCCGAGCACGCCGGTGATCATGAACTGCGCGCCCGGGAACTTCTCGCCGAGCATGCCCATGAACGGAATCGAGCCACCTTCGCCCATGTACATCGCGGGTTGCCCGAAGAATTCCTGGCTTGCCTGGTCGATTGCCGATGCCAGCCAGGAGGACAGCGCCGGTGCATTCCAGCCGGTCGCCGCCTTTTCCAGCTTCAAGGTGATCTCGGCGCCGTTCGGAGGATCGCGCAGCAGTACCTCCTGCACCAGTTCGCCGGCACGCTTGCCATCCAGCGTCGGCGGCAGGCGCAGGCTCAGCTTGAGCGAGGTATGCGGGCGCAAGACATTGCCAGCCGATGCCAGCGGCGGAATGCCATCGGCGCCGGTGACCGACAACGCCGGGCGCCAGGTGCGGTTGAGTACCAGCTCGGTGGTGTCCGGATTCATCGGTGTCATCCCCGGCAGGAACGGGAATTTGTCGTAGACCGCCGTGCCCAGTACCTCGGCCACCTTCGCTGCCTGCGTGCGACGATCCGCGGGAATGTCCGCATGCAGGCCTTCGAGCAGGATCTGGCCGCTGGCTTCATCCTCGATCCGCGACAGCAGTTGGCGAATGATGCGGAAGCTCGACGGCACGATGCCCGACGCATCGCCCGAGTGCACGCCTTCCTCCAGCACCTTCACGGTCAGGTTGCCGCCGGCCATGCCGCGCAGCGAGGTGGTGCACCACAGCTGGTCGTAATTTCCGCAGCCGGAGTCCAGGCACACGACCAGTGAGGGTTTGCCGATGCGCTCGGCGAGGTGATCGACGTAGGCGGGCAGATCATAGCTGCCGGATTCCTCGCAGGCTTCGATCAACACCACGCAGCGTGCATGCGGCGCGCCTTGCGCCTGCAATGCCATGATCGCGGCCAGTGAGCCGAAGATCGCATAGCCGTCATCAGCGCCACCGCGACCATACAGCCGCTCGTCCTTGAGCACGGGCTCCCACGGGCCAAGGCCTTCGTCCCAGCCGGTCATTTCCGGCTGTTTGTCCAGATGCCCGTACAGCAGCACGCAATCCTCGCCGACATCCGCCCCTAATGCGGGAATATCGATGAAGATCAGGGGCGTGCGTTCTTCCAGCCGCACCACCTCCAGTTGCATGCCGGCAACGTCCTGCGCGCGCGCCCACGTTTCCATCAGTTGGACCGCGCGTTCCATGTGGCCGTTGGCGACCCAGTCGGCATCGAACATCGGCGACTTGTTGGGGATGCGGATGTACTCCACCAGCTGCGGAACGATTTCCGACTCCCATTTTTTGTCGACGAATTCGCTGATCTGGCGTGCATCCATGGGGCGGGTTCTCCTGTTCGATCGGTAATTCTAGCGCCGTGGTTGTTGCGGGGCCGTGTCGGTAGGGGTTTTCCTACCTGGTGCTGCGCCATAGCCCGTCGTTTGATGCGGCTATGGCCGATGTTGGTCATGCAGTCGCACCGGCAATCTGTGCACACCGGATCGCCGCATGCGCTTCCGGATCACACCCACCACCTCAATGCCAAATCTGGAGATAGCCATGAAGTCGCTGAACACCCTGTTTTCCTCGCTGATCCTGTCGCTGGTCCTGGCTGGCAGCGCCCTTGCCGGCGAGACCGTCAACATCAATACCGCCGATGCCGCCACCATGGACCGCGTGCTTGTGAACGTAGGCCCGACAAAGGCACAAGCCATCGTCGACCATCGCAAGGCCAATGGCGCGTTTCACAGCCCCGAGCAGCTGGCCTTGGTCAAAGGGATTGGCTTGAAAACGGTGGAGAAGAACCGCGATCGCATCGTGATCGGCTCGGTACGTCCGGCCGCCACCGGCGCCAAGTCTGCAGTTCGCACGGCCGCAGCACCGAAGGCCGTTGCACGTCGCTAAAACGCGCGATTGCTGCAGATGCAGACCCGCCCGGGGAGAACCGGGCGGGTCATCGCATGTGCGGGGTTACACTTTTTGCATGAACCAGAACGATCCAAACGCTGCACGTCCAACCGCGGCGGGGCCATCGCGAATATTGCCGGTGGGTGGTTACACCCGCATGCGCTGGAAGAACGGCGCCGGTTGGACATCGGAAATACTGAAAGTCCACGGCAGCGATGACCGCGACACCAACGACTGGGACTGGCGGTTGTCGATCGCCGAAATCGAAGCCGATGCGCCCTTTTCGGCATTCCCCGGCGTTGAACGCGAACTGGTTTTGCTTTCCGGCAACGGCCTGCGTCTGCGTTTCGACCACGACGGTGCGAGTGGTGTGCACGAACTGCTGCCGCCGCACGACAAACTGCGTTTCGCTGGCGAACATTCCGCGTTCGGCGAACTGATCGACGGACCCACCCGCGACTTCAACCTGATGTGGAAACGTGACCGCTGCACTGCGCAGCTATGGCATCGACCACTGGTCGGGACGATGGTGATGTTCGTCGCGCCCGGCGAGGCATGGGCGGTGTACGTGCTGGCAGGCCAAGCGCGCTTCGCCGACGACTCAGGCTTGGGCACGATGCAGATGGGCGATACCGTGATCCTCGTCGCCAATGACAGCCGCGTGCGCCATGTACTGGATGGCGGCGGCGAACTCCTGCTGATCCGGGTTACGCCGGTGCCTGGCTAGGGCAGTGAGAGCCCATGCGACTTGGCAGGCCCGTTAGCCGCGGTCGTCGCGGGTATAGACGATGCCGTCTTCGACCTTGACTGGGAACTTCGCCACCGGCTCATAAGCGGGCGCGCACAACGCACTGCCATCGCGCACGTCGAAGCGCGCGCCGTGCAGGACGCATTCGATGCTCGCCGTAGTGCCGTCGAATGCGCCCGCGGAGAGTTCGAAATCCTCGTGCGAACACCGATCTTCCAACGCGTACAGATCGCCGTCGACATTGAACACGGCAATCGCGGTGTCAGCGTCCCAAGCCACAGTCATTTCGCCTGGCAGCAACTGACTCAACGGGCAGACCTGAATCCAATCAGCCATGTCGCAGGCTCTTCTCGAGGATCTCGAAACGCAGGTCGTCGCGCTTGGGAATGCCGAAACGCACGTCTCCATACGGGAAGGGCTTGTGGATGCCGGTACGCTTGTAGCCGCGGCGTTCATAGAACGCGATCAAGTCATCCCGCACGTCGATGACGGTCATGCGCATCACCGGCAGCCGCCAATCATCGCGGGCGATGCGTTCGGCCTCGGCCAGCATCCGCGTGCCGATGCCGCCGCCCTGCAAGCCCGGTAATACAGAGAACATGCCGAAGTACCCGGCGCCGTCTTCGACGCAGATATTTGCGCAGGCGAGCATTATGCCGTCACGTTCGCCAAGCAGCACGACGCTGCCGTCGCGTTCAAGATCCTCACGCACGCGTGGCGCATCGATGCGCATGCCATCAAGCAAGTCGGCCTCGGTGGTCCAACCGGCGCGGCTGGCATTGCCGCGATAACTGCCTTCAACCAGGTCCACGATGGCATCGATGTCGGCTTCGCCCGCGTTACGGAAATGCAGTGTGTTCACGCAAGCAACCTGCGTACTTTGACCAGCGCGGCAGCGAACGCCTCGACTTCGTCATGGGTGTTGTAGAACGCAAAGGATGCGCGGCAGGTCGCGGGCACGCCGAAGAACTGCATCAGCGGATGCGCGCAATGGTGGCCGGAGCGGACCGCCACGCCTTCCAGGTCGAGCAGGGTGGCGAGGTCGTGCGCATGCGCGCCTTCGACCAGGAAACTGATCACCGCCGCCTTGTCCGGGGCGGTACCGATGATGCGCAGGCCGTCGATGCGCAACATCGCTTCGGTGGCATGCGTCAGCAGTTCGGCTTCGCGCGCGGCGATGTTGTCCATGCCAATCGCTGACAGGTAATCGACCGCGGCGCCCAAGCCGATGTGACCGGCAATGTTGGGAGTTCCTGCCTCGAATCGGTGCGGCGGATCATTGAAGACGGTGTCGTCGAAACGCACTTCCTTGATCATTTCGCCACCGCCGAGGAAGGGCGGCATCGCCTCAAGATGTTCGCGCCGCGCCCACAGCACGCCGGTGCCGGTCGGGCCGCACATCTTGTGGCCGGTGAGTGTGTAGAAGTCGCAGCCGAGCGCCGGGATGTCGACCGCCATGTGCGGGACCGCCTGCGAGCCGTCGACCACAGTTACGACGCCTCGCTTGCGCGCTTCCCGGCAGATGGCTGCGACCGGATTGATCGTCCCCAGCACATTGCTGACGTGGGTCACCCCGAGCAGCTTGACCTCCGGCGTCATCGCAGTGAATAGCGCGTCGAGGTCGAGCGTGCCGTCCGGCAGGATCTCCGCGACCTTGATCACCGCGCCGGTGCGCTGGGCGATCAATTGCCACGGCACGATGTTGGCGTGGTGTTCCATCCGTGTCAGCAGGATAGCGTCGCCGGGTTGCAGGCGCTGCAAAGCCCAGGAATACGCGACCAAGTTGATCGCGAAGGTGGTGCCACTGCACAGGACCAGCTCGTCGCCACGCACATTGAGGAAGCCGGACAACTTGCCGCGCGTGGCTTCATAGGCCTCAGTCGCTTCGCTGCCGAGCGAATGCACGGCGCGGCTGACGTTGGCGTTGTACCGACGATAGAAGTCGTCGACAGCTTCGATCACACGCTCGGGTTTTTGCCCGGTATTGGCCGAGTCCAGATAGACCAGCGGCTTGCCGTGCACTGTGCGGGTCAGTAACGGGAAGTCGGCGCGGACTGCAGCCCAGTCGAGCACGTCGCTCATCCCGCAACCACCCGCGCCAGCGCACGTTCCAGCGATGCATCCAACTGCGCGCGCAAGCTCGCATCATCGACGGCGGTCACGATTTCCCGGCAGAACGCAGCGGTCAGCAAGCGTCGCGCATCGGCCTCGGTCAGGCCACGCGAACGCAAGTAAAACAGCGCGGTTGGATCCAGTTGGCCCACGGTCGCGCCGTGCGCCGCCTTGACCTCGTCGGCATGGATTTCCAGCACCGGCTGGGTGTCGATCTCGGCGTCGGCGGACAACAGCAAGTTGCGGTTGGACAGGTCGGCTTCGCTCCCATCGGCGCCTGCATGGATGGTGATACCACCATGGAAGACTGCCTTGCCGCGTTGCGATGCCAACCCGCGCCAGCGCAGTGCACACACCGTGTCGCGACCGCTGTGCTCGATACCGAGGCGCGTGTCCAGATGGCGGCGGCCATCGGCCAGCAACACGCCATCGGCGTTGACACGCGAGCCATTGCCTTGCAACAGCACGTTGAGTTCATGCCGCGAAAGCCCGCCGCCAAGTTCCAGGTCGATGCGCGTGTACTGCGCATCAGCCGCGAGCGTGGCATCCGTGCGCAGGAAACCAGTCGCACGCACCGCTTCGTCCTGCACACGGGCGTGGGTCAGTCGTGCGCCGTTGCCCAGCACGATCTCGCTGCGGGTGGTGGACAGGTGCGCGTGTTCGCCGGAGGAGAGCAGATGCTCGATCACGGTGCAACTCGCGCCAGCACCAAGTTCGACCCGATGGCGCAGGTGCCATGCAGCATCGGCGGCCAGTGGCGTGCCGATGCAGACGATGTTGATGGGCGAAGGGTATTCAGCCATCGCTTCGACGCGAATGGCGACGCCTGTTTGCGCCAGCATAGTATTGAGTCGTGCAAACGGCGCGTCTGCCGGGAGCTCGAGTGTGGCATCCGCAGGTGCGGCTATGACTTCCACTGACACGCCAGTGGAAAGTCCCGCGAGGTCACTCGATGCCGAATCGAACTGCCCGTTGATGAACACCAGTCGCGGCGCTGGGATGTCGGCAAACAGTTCGGTGCCTGTATCCGGCATCGAATCCGCGGCGACGAAACTGCGGCGCTCCAG
>JBDSIA010000313.1:0-2518 GCA_039918175.1 Thermomonas sp. | reverse complement strand
CTGAAGGAAGTGGAGATCGAGGATCTGCTGGGCCGGCAGCCACTGAGCCCGGACTGGAAGGCCATCCGGAGCTGGTTGGGTGGACGCACGGTGCTGGTCACCGGCGCAGGTGGTTCGATTGGTTCGGAACTTTGCCGCCAGTGCGCGCGGCATGGTGCGCGACGGATCATCCTGCTTGAAATAGACGAGCTTGCCCTGCTGACCGTCGAAGCCGATTTGCACCGTGATTTCCCGGACATCCAATGCGTGCCGGTATTGGGCGATTGCGGTGATGCGGCGGTGATGCGGCATGCGCTGGCTTTGGCCGAAGCCGATGCGGTGTTCCATGCCGCCGCCTACAAACAGGTGCCGCTGCTGCAAAGACAGTTGCGTGAAGCGGTTCGCAACAATGTGCTGGCCACCGATGTGGTCGCACGGGCCAGCCGTGATGCCGGAGTCGGCACGTTCGTACTGATCTCCACCGACAAGGCGGTCGACCCGGTGAATGTGCTGGGGGCCACCAAGCGGTTGGCGGAAATGCTCTGCCAAGCGCAGACCGACCACCGTTCGACGCGTTTCGTCACCGTCCGCTTCGGCAACGTGCTGGATTCGGCTGGCAGCGTGGTCCCTTTGTTCCGCGAACAGATCAGCCGGGGCGGGCCAGTGACGGTGACCGATCCAGAGGTGACACGTTATTTCATGACCATTCCCGAGGCTTGCCAGTTGATCCTGCAGGCCTCGGCGATCGGCGCCCAGCAGGCGGTGTATACCTTGGACATGGGCGAGCCGGTTTCAATTCGTATGTTGGCCGAACAGATGATCCGGCTGGCAGGCAAGCAGCCCGGGCGCGATGTCGCGATCGAATATATCGGCCTGCGGGTTGGCGAGAAACTGCATGAAACCCTGTTCCATGTCGATGAGCGCTACAGCGCAACCTGCCATCCGAAGATCCTGCAGGCCATGCCGCGTGGGGTAAGCTCCGAGCGCATCGAGTTAGCGGTGAAGACGCTGCGCGAGGCTTCCGACTCTTATGATCTCGAGCGGCTTTCAGCAGCCCTGCGCGATGCCGTTCCGGAATTCAAACCTGTCAGCGATGATGAGCCGGCCCGCAATACAACTGTAGTGGCATTCCCGGGCCGTCACAGTCGGCTGAATTCATCGGCAACCTGATCGAGCCTGCATGACTTCACAGACAACCAAACGGATCCGCAAGGCTGTTTTTCCGGTGGCTGGTCTGGGAACCCGCTTCTTGCCTGCGACCAAGACGGTGCCGAAGGAAATGCTGCCGATCGTGGACAAGCCGCTGATCCAGTACGCAGTGGACGAGGCGGTGGAAGCGGGGTGCGACACGCTCGTCTTCGTCACCAATCGCTACAAGCATGCGGTGGCCGACTACTTCGACAAGGCTTATGAACTGGAACAGAAGCTTGAGCGGGCCGGCAAGC
Organism: Thermomonas sp.; assembly: GCA_039918175.1. Lineage (GTDB taxonomy): Bacteria > Pseudomonadota > Gammaproteobacteria > Xanthomonadales > Xanthomonadaceae > Thermomonas. The sequence continues at coordinate 1,094 of JBDSIA010000313.1, read as the reverse complement.
ATGAGCAATTGGAACTGATCCGCAATGTGCTGCCGCCTGGCGTGCGAGCGGTCTTCGTGACCCAAGCCGAAGCATTGGGCCTGGGCCATGCGGTGCTGTGCGCGAGACCCGTCATCGGGGATGAGCCCTTTGCAGTGCTATTACCGGACGACCTGATCTGGAGTCGTGGCGATGGGGCACTCAAGCAGATGGCCGATCGTGCGCAGGCAACCGGCAGCAGTGTGATCGCGGTGCAGGACGTGCCACGCGAGCAGACCGGTAGCTACGGGATCGTCGCCACCGATGCATTCGATGGCCAGGCCGGAAGGATCAGCCGGATCGTCGAGAAGCCCAGGCCCGGGCAAGCGCCAAGCAATCTTGCGGTGGTCGGTCGCTACATACTGGATCCTTCGATCTTTGACTTGTTGGAAACGACGGGGCAGGGTAGCGGTGGCGAGATCCAGTTGACCGATGCGATCGAATCGCTGTTGTCGAGCAAGCCGGTCGAGGCATTCCGTTTTCACGGCACCCGTTTTGATTGCGGCACTCACCTCGGGCTGATCGAAGCGACGGTGCGTTACGCGCTGGACCATCACTTGCTCAGCGAAGCGGCGCGCAGCCTGATGCAGAATGCGCTGGACGAGATGGGCGTGGTCGAAAACTAGATCGCTTCACCGCCAGGCAAAAAAACGGGGCCAGTGGCCCCGTCTTGTTTACGACTTCAGCGCTGGGTTACAGCGCCTCGAAAATCCCCGCCGCACCCATGCCGGTGCCAATACACATCGTCACCATGCCGTACTTCTGCTGGCGGCGGCGCATGCCATGCACGATGGTCGCGGTGCGCACCGCGCCGGTTGCGCCCAGCGGGTGTCCCAGCGCGATCGCGCCGCCCAGTGGATTGACCTTGGTCGGGTCCAGCCCGCAGGTGCGAATCACCGCCAGCGCCTGCGCGGCGAACGCTTCGTTGAGTTCGATCCAGTCCATTTGATCCTTCGTGAGGCCGGCTTGCCTGAGCGCCTTGGGGATCGCTTCAATCGGGCCGATGCCCATGACTTCGGGACGCACGCCAGCCACCGAGAAGCTCACGAAGCGCGCCAGCGGAGTGAGTCCGTAGT
>JBDSIA010000312.1:0-2628 GCA_039918175.1 Thermomonas sp. | reverse complement strand
ATCGTCGGCCTGAACCCAATAGGCGATCGTGTTGCCGAGGTCCATCAACGGATCGCCAATGGTGGCCAATTCCCAATCCAGCACGCCGATAACGCGGGTCGGATCCTGCGCATCCAGCACCAGGTTGTCGAAGCGGAAGTCGTTATGGACCACGCAGCTGCGGCCTTCGTCCGGAATGTTCGCATGCAGCCATTTGGTGATGCTGGTGCCGCGCGGCACGTTCCAGGTGCGCGCCTTGGCGTAGCGGCTGGTCCAGCCCTCGACCTGGCGCCGCGCGTAACCTGCTCCCTTGCCCAGGCTCGCAAGCCCCGCCGCCTCGGGATCGACGCGATGCAAGTCGACCAGGGTGTCGAGCATGCTGGTGCACAGCTGTCGCACCTGGCCCGGCGTCATTTCCAATCCGCGCGGCAGGTGCTTGCGCAGGATGATTCCGTCCAGCCGCTGCATGACGTAAAACTCGGCACCGATCACGGATTCGTCTTCGCAGTGGGCCAGCATCGCCGGCACCAGCGGAAACACCGGCTTCAGTGCCCGTTGGATGCGGTATTCGCGGCCCATGTCATGCGCCGACTTGGCCTTGGTCCCGGCAGGTGGACGGCGCAGGATCAGGTCGTGGGTCTCGTACTGCAGCCTGTAGGTCCAGTTTGAAGCGCCGCCTGCGTACTGGGTCACCGTGGGCGTGCCTGAAAGGCCCGCAACATGCTGCTTGAGCCAGGGATCCAGGCGAATCAGGTCGAGTGCTTCACCCTCGCGTACCTCACCCGCGATGTCCACCACCGATCCCATCAGGACGAGGCCTTGCGCTGCATGCGCAACTGCACGCGCGCCAGTTGCCGGCGCATCAGCTTCAGGTAAATGCCGTATGGCAGCACGCGCTTCAACCACCACGCGCGGCGTGCTTCAGGATGAGTCAGGATGTGCGTATCGCCACGCTCCACGCCTTCGAAAATCAGTTGCGCGATCTCCTCCGGACCGATGCGCGCGCGCTCCACCAGTCGCCGCGTCAACGCTTCGAGTTTGGGATCGCTGGCGCGCATGTTCTGCGCCAATGCAGTACGGAAGAATGCCGGGCACACCACGCTGACACGGATGTTGTCGGCTTCCAGTTCCAGTTGCAGCGTTTCCGACAGCGCCACCACCGCCGCCTTGGTCGCGTTGTAGGCCGAGGCATGCGGCATGTGCACCAGTCCGGCCATTGAGGCGATGTTGACCAGCTGGCCACCGCCCTGCGCACGCAGCATCGGGGTGAATATCCGGCAGCCACGCACCACGCCGAGCAGGTTGATGTCGACGATCCATTGCCAGTCATCCGCGCTGGCGATGTCAATCCCGCCCATCTGCGCCACGCCTGCGTTGTTGATCACCACGTCGACGCCGCCCCAATGCTGTTGCAACCAATCGGCGGCGGCTTGAAGGTCGGTTTCAACAGTCACATTGCATGCGATCGCATCGGACTCGGGCGACGCTGCCTGCAACTGCGCCACGGTGTCGGCGCAGCGCTCGCGGTCCAGATCGCCGATCAACACGCGCCAGCCCTGCCCGGCGTAGTGCACCGCCAGCGCCTGACCCAGGCCCGACGCACCGCCGGTGATGAAGACGCGTTTGCCTGCGGTCATACCGTTGCCCCCGTAATACGCTTGCGATGGTTGCCGATCTCGATCCGTGCAATCAGGCTGCGATGCACCGCGTCCGGCCCGTCCGCGATCCGCAGCGCGCGGGCGATCGCGAACAGCGAGGTCAGCGGCACGTCGTGCGATACGCCGGCACCACCGAACAACTGGATCGCTTCATCGACCACCTGTTGCAACACGTTCGGCGCGACCACTTTGATCGCCGAGATTTCCGTCATCGCTGCGGCTACGCCGTGGGTGTCGATCTTCCATGCTGCATACAGCGTCAGCAGCCGCGCTTGGTCGATGGCGATGCGTGCGTTGGCGATCCGCTCATGGTTGCCGCCAAGATCGAGCAGCGGCTTGCCGAATGCGACGCGCGACAGCCCGCGTTCGATCATCAGTTCCAGCGCGCGTTCTGCGGCGCCGATCGCGCGCATGCAATGGTGGATGCGGCCAGGACCGAGGCGGCCCTGCGCAATCGCGAAGCCTGCACCGAGTTCCTTAATCAGGTTGGCGCGGGGTACCCGCACCTTGTCGAACACGACCTCGCCATGGCCGCTTGGCGGGTCGTATTCGCCAAAGCACGGCAGCATGCGCTCGATGCGCACGCCCGGCGTGTCCAGCGGCACCAGCACCATGCTGTGTTGTGCATGGCGGTCGTTATCCGGGTTCGACAGGCCCATGAAGATCGCGACTCTCGCATTCGGATGACCGAGGCCGGTGCTCCACCACTTGTGACCATCCAGCACCAGTTCATCGCCGTCTTCGCGAATCGTTGCCTGCATGTTGGTGGCGTCACTCGATGCGACGTCCGGCTCGGTCATGCAGAACACCGATCGGATCTCACCCGCCAACAGCGGCACGAGCCAGCGCTGCTTCTGCTCATCATTGCCGAAGTGGTAAAGCACTTCCATGTTGCCGGTGTCCGGCGCGTTGCAGTTGAACACTTCAGACGCGATCAGGCTGCGCCCCATCGCCTCCGCAAGTGGCGCGTATTCCAGCGTCGTCAGCCCGG
>JBDSIA010000311.1:0-3593 GCA_039918175.1 Thermomonas sp. | reverse complement strand
CTGAAGCCCGGTGGGCGGCTGGCGGTGATCAGCTTCCATTCGCTTGAAGATCGCATCGTCAAGCAGTTCATGGCCCGGCTTGCGAAGGCGCCGCCGGCCAATCGCCGCATGCCCGTGGCAATCGCATTCACTCCAACCCTGCGGCTGCTGGGTGGGGCGCAGAAAGCTGGGCATGCCGAGCTTGCCGCAAATCCGCGCGCGCGCAGCGCGGTGCTGCGCGTAGCCGAAAAATTGGCTGTCGAAATACTCGCGGTGGCCGCATGAGCCGCTATCTGCTGCTTGCTGTGCTGGTGCTGGCCAATGTCGCCACGGCCCTGACCCTGGTGCGCGATCGGCATGAGCATCGCGTGCAGTTCATCGCCTTGAGCAGGCTGGAAAAGGTGCGCGACGAACTGAACATCGAATTCGGCCGCCTGCAACTGGAACAGGCGACCTGGGCGGAAAGCAACCGCGTCGACCAGGTCGCGCGCACCCGGCTGGGCATGGTGTTCCCGCGCACCGAAGACATCGTGGTGATGCGCCCATGAACATTTTCGGTCGCCACGTCCCCGGCACCCGGGCACATGATTTGCGCGATCCGCGCGAGCGCATGCGACGCGAAGCGTCACGCAGCACTGCAGGCAACCGCGCACGCGCGCGCAGCCCGCAGTTCGACCTGCGTCGTCGCTTGATGCTGGTTGGCGGCGCGTTGGCATTGTGTTCGGTGGCGTTGCTGGCGCGTGCGCTGGAACTGCAAGTGGTCGACAACGCGTTCTACAAGCGGCAGGGGGCGGCGCGTTTCCTGCGCGAAATTCCGATCGCCACCTCGCGCGGGATGATCACCGACCGCAACGGCGAGCCGCTGGCGATTTCATCCCCGGTGGAGTCGATCTGGGGCAATCCGCAGGAGTTGCTGAAGTCGCCGAAGCGATTGCCGCCGCTCGCACGGGCGCTGGGGATGCCGCTGGATGAGTTAAGCCGTCGCCTGAGCCAGCGCGCGGACAAGGAATTCGTCTACCTCAAGCGTCGCATCAATCCGGACGAGGCTCACAAGATCCTGTCGCTGGACATCCCCGGCGTGGCCTCGCAGCGCGAATACCGCCGCTTCTACCCGCAGGGCGAGTCGATGGCCCATGTGCTGGGTTTCACCAATATCGACGATCGTGGCCAGGAAGGCCTGGAACTGGCGTTCGACGAGTGGCTGCGCGGCACCCCGGGCGCGAAACGCGTGATCCGCGACCGCCGTGGCCGCATCGTCGAAAACGTGGACCTGGTGCGCGCCGCGCAACCGGGCCGCGACCTCACCTTGAGCATCGATCGCCGCATCCAGTATCTGGCGCATCGCGAACTGCGCAACGCGCTCACCCAGTTTGGCGCCAGCAGCGGTTCGGCGGTGGTGCTGGATGTCGCAACGGGCGAGGTGCTGGCGATGGTGAACCTGCCCACATTCAATCCGAATGCAGTGGGCACCAGCCAGCGTGATGCGCACCGCAACCGCGCAGTCACCGACCTGTTCGAGCCGGGTTCGACGATGAAGCCGCTGACCGTGGCCGCCGCCCTGCAGGCGGGCGTCATCACGCCGTCGTCGCTGTTCAACACCAGCCCCGGCTCCATTGCCAATGGCCGCTATCGCACCACCGACACCCACAACTATGGCGTGCTGGACACCACCGGGGTGATTCGCAAGAGCTCGAATGTGGGGGCGTCGCTGATCTCCCGGCGGCTGAGCAATCATCAGTTCTACGACTTCGTGCGTGGCTTCGGCTATGGCCACAAGACCGGCAGCGGCTTCCCTGGCGAATCCGCTGGCGTGTTCCCGGCGCCGGATCGCTGGGACGGCACCAGCAAGCAGACCATGAGTTATGGCTACGCGCTGTCGGTGACCCCGCTGCAGATCGCCACGGCCTACGCCGCGCTGGGTAACGGCGGGTTGCTGACGCCGCCCAGTTTCATCAAGGGCCAGCATGCGAAGCCGCATCGCGTTCTGAATCCGGTGGTCAACAATGAAGTCCTGCACATGATGCAGACGGTGACCGAACCTGGCGGCACCGCGACCCGTGCGGCCATCCTGGGTTACCACGTGGCCGGCAAGACAGGGACCTCGCGCAAGGCCAGCGCGGGCGGTTATTCGCGCCGTTACATCGGTTATTTCGCTGGCCTGGTGCCGGTGGAGCACCCACGGTTCTCGATGGTGGTGATGGTCAATGATCCAGATCCGGCCAAAGGCTATGTGGGCGGCACGGTCTCCGCGCCGGTGTTCCGCAACGTCATGGAAGGCGCCCTGCGCCTGATGGACGTGGCACCGGACGATCTGGATACATGGCTCGCTGCACAAGCCGATGCCGAGGCCAAGCGTCTCAAGGCCGGTGTGCATGCGGCGCCCGTGGCCAGCACCATGGCGGCCATGTCGGTTCCGGCTCCCGCCATCGCAAGGACGTCGCAATGACCCGGGCGATGCTGCTGAGCGAATTGCTGCCCGAGCTCGAAGGCCTGTCCCGGGATCTGGCCATCACGGGCCTGGTGCAGGACAGTCGCGAAATCCAGATTGGCGATGCGTTCGTCGCGATTGGTGGCTTCGGCACGCATGGTTTGGCCTTCACCGAGACCGCACGTGCCGCGGGCGCGGCCACGATCCTGTTCGAGCCACCTGCACCGGACGAGTTGCCGGCGCCCGATGATGCGATCCCGGTGCTCAACCTGCGTGCGCGCATGGGTGCAATGGCCGATGCCTTCCATGGCCAGCCCAGCGCGGCGATGACCACGGTTGGCGTGACCGGCACCAATGGCAAGACCTCGACCGTGCAATTGCTGGCCCAGGCCTGGTCGTTGCGGGGCGACCGCTGCGGCACGATTGGTACTCTCGGCGCCGGCATTTATCCCACTAGCGTGCCGACCGGATTCACCACGCCGCTGGTGCTGCGCCTCCACGAATTGCTGGCCGAACTGCGCGATGAAGGCGCATCGACCGTTGCAATGGAGGTGTCCTCGCACGCACTCGACCAGGGCCGCGTGGACGGCGTGCATTTCGACGTGGCGGTGTTCACCAACCTCACCCGCGATCACCTCGACTACCACGGCGACATGGCCAGCTATGGCGCGGCCAAGGCGCGGCTGTTCGACTGGCCCGGCCTGCGCGCGGCGGCGGTGAACCTGGACGATGCCTATGGCCGCGAACTGTTCGACGCTGTCAGCCCGCGTTTGCGCGTGGTCGGTTTCAGTTCGCGCGGCGCCAGCGGCGCGAGCATTCGCGCCGAACAGGTGACTCTGGACGCGCGCGGTATCCGCTTCATGCTGCATGCCAGTGGCCAGGCGCATCTGGTGCACTCACCACTGCTGGGCCGGTTCAATGTCGACAACCTGCTGGCCGTCGCCGCGACCTTGTCCGCGCTTGGCATGGCCCCGGCCATGGTCGCCGAAATCCTGTCGCAACTGCATCCCATTGACGGCCGCATGAACCGGCTGGGTGGCGAGGTGTCTGATAACGGCGTGGGTTTGCCCTTGGTCGTGGTCGATTACGCACACACCCCTGATGCGCTCGAACAGGCGCTGTCCTCACTGCGCGCGCATACCGCCGGCAAGCTTGTCTGCGTCTTCGGCTGCGGCGGTGAACGCGA
>JBDSIA010000310.1:0-6638 GCA_039918175.1 Thermomonas sp. | reverse complement strand
CGATGCCATGTTCAATGCGCAGATGGCGCAGGCGGTTCCGGCTGACAAGCTGCAGGCCGTATGGGAATCATTGCCGGCTCAGGCCGGTGAAGCCCAAGGGCGTGGCGAGGCCGCGAGCATGCAGCAGGACGAAACCACACTGGTGAAGATCCCGCTGCATTACGCCAAGGCCGCGCTGGTGGCGAAGTTCGCGATCGATGCCGAAGGCAAGATCGCCGGCTTCCTGATCCAGCCCGAGGAGGCCCCACCTGCGGCTGCGGTCACCGAGGACGCGCCGTACACCGAGACTGACCTCAGTGTCGGCGAAGGCGAACGCGCCCTGCCCGGCACATTGTCCCTGCCAAAGGGCGTGGCTTCGTTCCCGGCAGTAGTCCTCGTGCATGGTTCTGGTCCGCACGACCGCGACGAATCCATCGGCCCCAATAAACCATTTCTCGACATCGCCCGTGGACTGGCCGCGCATGGCGTCGCCGTGCTGCGCTACGAAAAACGGACCAAGGCGCGTCCGCAGGACTTCACTGTCAAAGGCGGCGCCAGCGGCGTATATGGCGTCGACGACGAGACCACCAACGACGCGGTGCTCGCCGTGGACGCACTACGCAAGGTTGCAGGCATCGATCCCGCCCGCGTGTTCGTGGTTGGTCATAGCCAGGGCGGCATGATGGCGCCACGGATCGCCGCGGTGTCCGGGCATGTGGCCGGCCTCGTGCTGATGGCTGCGCCGGCCCGCTCGCTGCTGGACATCGTGATAGAACAGAACCGCCGCCTGGCGGTACTCGACGATGGCAAGACCAGCGATACCGAACGCGCCGCACTTAATACGCTGATCCAGCAAGTCGCCACCATCCGCGATGCTGCCACCGACGCGACTACCAAGACGGTGATGGGCCTACCTGCCGGTTATTGGCGCAGCATCGATGCGGTAGATGCGGTGGCCGACGCCAAGTCGGTGGACCTGCCGATGCTGGTGCTGCAGGGCGCGCGCGACATCCAGGTGGTCGATGCCGACTGGCAGCGCTGGCGCGACGGCTTCCACGACAACGCCAAGGTCGAGTTCAAGTTGTACGAGAAGCTCAATCACCTCGGCATCCCCGGCGAGGGCGATGGCAACCTCGCGGAGTACGCAAATCCGGGCCACGTTGATCCTCAGCTGATCGACGATGTCGCTACCTGGATCAAAGCGCATTAAGCGGCCCGTTTCAGGGATGGACATCCACGCCAATCGCAGCCGGCCAGCACGCAGTTTTGCGGTTATCCCGCCACCCCTGTCCGCCATGGCATTGTTGGTGATGCTGGGCGGGGTACTGCCGTTGCTGGCCATTGGCGTCATGCTCTGGTTTCGCAGCCCGCCACTGGATGGGTTGACGCAAGTCTCGCCGGCGCTGGTGATCGTACCGGTCGTACTCGCCTTGTTGCTGCTCGCAATGAAACGACGCTCGGTGCAACTTGTTGGTGGCGTGCTGGACGTGCGCGCAGCACTGTTCCGCGAACGCACGCTGATCGCCGACATCGACCTGGAGCGCGCACGCCTGGTCGATCTGGCCGAACGCACCGACCTGCGCCCGCTGATCAAGACCAATGGGATGTCGCTGCCGGGTTTCCACGCGGGGCGCTTCCGCCTGCGCGGCAAGCTGGCCAAGGCGTTCTGCCTGGTGACTGATCGCCGCCGGGTGCTGTGGCTGCCGCTGCACGACAACAAGCAGCAGTTGCTGCTTAGCGTGGAACAGCCGCAGGCGCTGCTGGATGCCCTGCGTGCGGGACGCTGAGGACCGCGGAAACCCTAAATTGGCGACGCGCCGCTGCGCTAAGCTGGCCACATGTCGCGACCGCCACCACTGCCGTTGAAAACCCTGCTGGTCAACACCCCCGCGATTGAGGTATGGCCGGCGACACTGCTACGCGCGCGCAGCAACCGCGATGCCCGCGCGTTGTCGCGCGCACGCCATGTCTTGCGCCGCAAGCGTGACGGAACCTATCTCGCGGCCGACCTGGATGTCGGCCTGCTGCCGTTGATCCCGAACCTGCAACGCGAGCCCGGGCTGGACGCCGCGCTGGATGCACTGGACGCGTTTGCCGGCCACGCCCGGTTCGGCCTTGAGTCCGTCGGCGAACTGAAACTGCATGGCCTGCATGAGCGACTGGATGCGCTCGGTCTGGATGAGCACGCGTATTCGCAACACAGTGACCTCGGCATCATCGGCGAACCAGATTGGCTGGCATTTGCCGGCTTTGATCGTTATCGACGTGCACTGTGGCTGCGCTTTGACGCCGCACGTGCATGGCTGCACCTGCGCGAGGCGGCCTTGCGCGATGACGTCGTGCTCGAAGCGATTTCAGGCTATCGCAGCCATGATTACCAACTCGGGATTTTCGAACGCAAGCTTGCGCGCGGATCGACCATCGACGAGATCCTGACAGTAAATGCCGCACCCGGTTTTTCCGAACACCACAGCGGGCTGGCGCTGGACATCGGCGCGCCCGATCAACCTGCGGCGGAAGAAAGCTTCGAACGGACAGCCGCATTTGGCTGGCTGCAAGCCAATGCCGGTCATCATGGGTTCGTCATGAGCTATCCACGCGACAACCCGCACGGCATCGTGTACGAGCCTTGGCACTGGTGCTATCGATCGGAGCCCGACTGATCCCGAATCAGCAAGCGTCAGCGAGTTGCCTGAGCGTTGCTTGGAGTCCGTTGCGCCAGTCTGGCGGTTCGATGCCGAAGTCCTGTTGCAGGCGCGTAGTGTCCAGTACCGAATACGCAGGCCGGTGCGCTGGTGTCGGGTACTCGGGGGTCGTGATCGGCAACACGCGCGGCATACACTGGATCAGCCCGAGTTCGTGCGCATCCTGCATGATCGCGCTGGCGAATGCGTACCAATTGGTCTGGCCACGCGTAGTCAGGTGCCAAGTGCCGAATTCGGTGAGACCGCAACGCAGCAATTCCGTGCTTGCATCGGCGATCCACGCGGCCGGCGTTGGCGCACCGAACTGGTCGGCAACCACGCACAGTTCATTGCGTTCACCCGCCAGCCGCAGCATGGTCAGCAGGAAGTTGTGGCCGTGCGTTGCATACACCCAAGCAGTGCGCAGGATGGCGTGGCGTGCACCACTCTCGCGAATCGCCTGTTCGCCTGCGAGCTTGCTTGCCCCGTAAACACCCAACGGGGCGGGGGGATCGTCTTCGCGATATGGCTTGGTGGCCTGGCCATCGAACACGTAATCGGTCGAGTAATGCACCAGCAGTGCATCGATTGCCCGGCACGCCCGCGCAATCACCGCGGGTGCTTCCGCGTTGATGCGGAATGCGACATCGGCATCATCCTCGGCTTTATCGACAGCGGTGTAAGCCGCGGCATTTACCACGACGTCCGGAGCGATGGCTTTGATCAGCGTGGCCAGCGATCGTGGCTGGTCGAAATCGGCGATCGCATCGGCCCCTTCGCCATCGCGAGTGGCGACAATCAGTTCGCCCAGTGCAGGCAGGCTGCGCCGAAGTTCGCGCCCGATCTGGCCGTTGCCGCCGAGCAGCAGGACTTTCATGCGCTAAAGCTGGGCAGGCGCTCAGGTGGCAAGTCTGCCAGCAGCGGCGCTGCCGCATCCTTGCCCGACAACGACACCTCGGCCAGTGGCCAGTCGATTGCCAATTGCGGATCGTCCCAACGCAGCGAGTTGTCGCTGTCGCGATCGTAGGGCGCGGTGCACAGATAGGTGAATACTGCCGTCCCGCTCAAGGCCAGGAAGCCGTGGGCGAAGCCTTCCGGGATCCAGAAATGGCGCTTATTGTCGGCACTCAGGATCGCCGCCACATGCTGGCCATAGGTTGGCGACCCGCTTCGGATATCCACCGCCACGTCATACACCTCGCCTTCCAGCACGCTGACCAGCTTGCCTTGCACATTGCCCGGCCATTGGTAGTGCAGACCGCGCAACACGCCGCGCATCGAGCGCGAAACGTTGTGCTGGACGAAACTCGTAGGCAACCCATGCTCAGCAAAATGCGCCGCGTTCCACCCTTCATAGAAATACCCGCGCTCATCGCTGAATACCGCCGGTTCGATCACCACGCAACCCGGGAGCTTGGTCTTGATGACCTTCATTCGACGCGACCGTGCTCAAGCAGGCTCAACAAGTACTGGCCATAACCGTTCTTCGACAGCGGCTCAGCAAGCGCGTGCAGCTCGTCGGCGTCGATCCAGCCGTTGTACCAGGCGATTTCCTCAGGGCAGCACACGCGCAAGCCTTGGCGCTTCTCAATGGTCTCGATATACATCGAGGCCTCGACCAGCGACTCATGGGTGCCGGTATCCAGCCAGGCGAAGCCGCGCCCCATCTTTTCCAGTTGCAGCGAACCGTCTTGCAGATAGCAACGGTTGAGGTCAGTGATTTCCAGTTCACCGCGCGGCGAGGGCTGCAGCGAGGCCGCGAAATCGCAGGCGCGGCCGTCGTAGAAATACAGGCCGGTGACTGCGTAGCTGGACTTCGGTTGCACCGGCTTTTCTTCCAGTCCGATCACCTTGCCATCCGCATTGAACTCGGCCACGCCGTAGCGGTCCGGGTCACGCACCCAGTACCCGAATACGGTCGCGCCGTCTTCGCGTGCATCGGCGCGCTGCAGCAATTCTGTGAGGCCATGGCCGTAGAAGATGTTGTCGCCCAGCACAAGACAGCTCGGGCCGCCGGCGAGAAACTCGCGGCCGATGATGAACGCCTGCGCCAATCCATCCGGACTGGGCTGCACGGCGTATTCGATCTGCATGCCCCATTGCGAGCCATCGCCCAGCAGATGCTGGAATAGCGCCTGCTCGTGCGGGGTATTGATGATCAGTACCTCGCGGATCCCCGCCAGCATCAGTACGCTGAGCGGGTAATAGATCATCGGCTTGTCGTAAACCGGCAGCAGTTGCTTGCTGATCGCCTTGGTGATCGGATACAGCCGGGTGCCGGACCCACCGGCCAGCACAATGCCCTTGCGATTCACGGTGCTCATGCCTCCACTCCGCCCATACGTTCCAATCGGTAGCTACCATCCAGCACCCGCCCGACCCACTGCTGGTTGTTCAAATACCAGTCGACGGTGTCGGCGATGCCCTGATCAAAGTCGTGCTCCGGCACCCAGCCCAGTTCGGACTTCAGCTTGCCGGCATCGATTGCGTAACGGCGATCGTGGCCCGGACGATCAGTCACATAGGTGATTTGCGATGCGCGTGGCTGGCCGTCTTCGCGCGGACGTCGCGCGTCAAGCAGCGCACAGATCGCGTGCACGACTTCAATATTTTGCATCTCGGCATCGCCCCCGACGTTATAGGTCTCGCCGACGCGGCCGCGTTCCAGCACCGCGCGAATCGCCGCGACGTGGTCGCCGACATACAGCCAGTCGCGCACGTTCTTGCCATCGCCATAGATCGGCAGCGGCTCACCGGCCAGGGCGCGGGCGATGATCAGGGGGACCAGTTTTTCCGGGAACTGATACGGGCCGTAGTTGTTGCTGCAATTGGTGGTCACCACCGGCAACCCGTAGGTGTGGTGGAACGCGCGCACCAGGTGATCAGACGCGGCTTTCGAGGCCGAGTAAGGCGAGTTCGGCGCGTACGGCGTGTCCTCGCGGAATTTTCCGGTCTCGCCGAGCGAGCCGTAGACCTCATCGGTGGACACATGCAGGAAGCGGAACGCCTTTTTGGCTTCGCCTTCGAGCGACTTCCAGTAATCACGCGTCGCCTCCAGCAACGCGAGCGTACCGACCACGTTCGTCTGCACGAATGCCGCCGGGCCGTCGATCGATCGATCGACATGGCTTTCGGCGGCGAAGTTCACTACCGCATCCGGCCTGTATTCCGCTAACAACCGCGCGACCAGATCACTGTCGCCGATGTCGCCATGCACGAACACATGGTTGCCATCGCCATCCAGCGCGGCCAGTGTGTCCCGGTTGCCGGCATAGGTGAGTGCATCCAGGTTCACTACCCGGACGCACCCCCGAACCGCATCGAGCACGAAGTTGCCGCCGATGAAACCGGCGCCACCGGTGACCAGCCACGTCCTCATGCGAGTGCTTCCTTGCTGCGTGCTGTTCAGAACGGGATATCGTCGTCGAACGGCACGTCGTCGAAGCTGGCCGGCTTGGACGGCGCCGGATCGCGACGCTGTGCAGGGGCTGGACGCGCCGGGCGATCACCGCCGCTGCCACGCTGCTGGTAGTCGCCACCGCTACGCTGTCCACCGCCACCGCCACCGCCGCCGCCGCCAGCATCGGCACGACTGCCGAGCATTTGCATGTCATCGGCAACGATGTCGGTGAAGTAACGCTTCTGGCCGTCGTCGCCGGTCATCTCACTGTAGGTGATGCGGCCCTCGACGTAGACCTGCGAGCCCTTTTTCAGGTATTCACCGGCGATCTCGCCGAGCTTTCCGAAGAAAGTGACCCGATGCCACTCGGTCTTTTCCTGTTGATTGCCGTCCTTGTCCTTACGGACGGATGTCGTGGCAAGGCTGACCTTGGTGATCGCCATGCCGCCTTGGGTGTATTTCACTTCCGGGTCATTGCCCAGGTTGCCAACCAGGATCACCTTGTTCACGCCGCGGGCCATGTCATTCCTCGCCTTGTTGCCGTCCGGAGCGGACGATCAGCATTGAATTATAGC
>JBDSIA010000309.1:0-6473 GCA_039918175.1 Thermomonas sp. | reverse complement strand
GGTGAAGCAGAAGCACTCGGTCTTGTTGAAGTAACCCGACGCACGTGCCGGTGCAAGCGATGGCACGGCATTGCCGACGATCGCGCGATCACTGGCGTTGCTGGCGAAATACAGCGCCTCATACTGGCGGCCCGGCTGCACACGCAACGTGGACCGCTCAGGCTTGAAGTGCCATGGCAACTTGGAATTCACGCCGCCATCGAACTGCACGGTGATCCAGCGCTCCTGCTTGGTTGCGTCATCGGCGCCCACCTGTGCCGGCCCCTGCGCCAGACGCACGCCGAACACCTTCTCGCAGGCGACCCGGTAGAGCGGCACCAAGGCGAACGCGAACCCGAACGCGGCCAAGGCCACGCCCAGCATCTTGCCCACGCCCAAGGGCTTGTTCTTAATCAATTGGCAAGTGCCCCGATCAACAGGAAGCCGGCATACACCAGGAATGCGATCCCGGCGAACAGCCATGCGGTGCGGCGCGCGCCACGGCGGGCGCGCTCAAGTTGCATCGCGGAAGGATCATGTTGGCGGATGTCGGTCAACTGATCATCCCATCAGTGGGTGATGTCGCCATGGGCAAGATCGCCCTCGCGGATCACCGGCGGCACGGTGAAGGTATGGTGCGGCGCCGGAGACGGCACGGTCCATTCCAGCCCATGTGCGCCTTCCCACGAACGCGCTTCGGCCTTGGCGCCTCGCTTCAGCGAGTGCCACAGGATGAAGCCCATCATGAACGGGGTCACGAACATGCCGAATCCACCGATCGAGCTGACCATGTTCCAGTCCGCGAACACCACGTTGTAGTCCGGGATGCGGCGCGGCATGCCGGCCAGGCCCAAGAAGTGCTGCGGGAAGAACAGCACGTTGACGAAAATAATGGACCACCAGAAATGGAACTTGGCCATCGGCTGGCTGTACATGCGGCCGGTCCATTTCGGCCACCAGTAGTAGACGGCCGCAATAATGGAGAACACCGCGCCGGTCACCAGCACATAGTGGAAATGGGCGACCACGAAATAGGTGTCGTGGTACTGGAAGTCCGCGGGCACGATCGCCAGCATCAGGCCGGAAAAACCGCCGATGGTGAACAGGATCACGAAGGAGACTGCCCATAGCATCGGCGCCTCGAACGTCAACGAGGCGCGCCACATCGTGGTTACCCAGTTGAACACCTTCACCCCGGTGGGGATCGCGATCAGCATGGTGGCGAACATGAAGTAGATCTCGCCGCCCAGCGGCATGCCCACGGTGAACATGTGGTGGGCCCACACGATGAAGCTCAGGAAGGCGATCGAAGCGGTCGCGTACACCATCGCCTGGTAGCCGAACAACGGCTTCCGCGCAAACGTGGGAATTATCTCGCTGGCGATGCCGAACGCCGGCAGGATCATGATGTAGACCTCGGGGTGCCCGAAGAACCAGAAGATGTGCTGGAACATCACCGGGTCGCCGCCACCGGCCGCGTTGAAGAAACTGGTGGCGAAGAATTTGTCGGTCAGCAGCATGGTGACTGCACCGGCCAGCACCGGCATCACCGCGATCAACAGGAACGCGGTGATCAGCCAGGTCCAGCAGAAGATCGGCATCTTCAGCAGGTCCACGCCGGGCGCGCGCATATTGAGGATGGTGGCGATGATGTTGATCGCGCCCATGATCGAGCTGATGCCCATCATGTGGATGGCGAAAATCACGAATGCCAGGTTGTTGCCGCCCTGCAGCGACAGCGGCGGATACAGGGTCCAGCCGCCAGCGGGTGCGCCGCCAGGCAGGAACAGGGTCCCCAGCAGCAGGGTGAAGGCGAACGGCAGGATCCAGAACGACCAGTTGTTCATGCGCGGCAGTGCCATGTCCGGCGCGCCGACCTGCAGCGGCACCATCCAGTTGGCCAGGCCGACGAAAGCCGGCATCACCCCACCGAAGATCATCACCAGCGCATGCATGGTGGTCATCTGGTTGAAGAACTCGGGGCTGACATGCTGCAGGCCCGGGGTCATCAGCTCGGTGCGGATCACCACCGAAAAGGCGGCGCCGATGATGAACATGATGAAGCTGAAAAGCAGGTAGAGCGTGCCAATGTCCTTGTGATTGGTCGAGAAGAACCAACGCTCGATGAAGGCGGGCTTGTGGTCGTGGTCGTCGTGGTCGTGCTCATTGGAAGCATCGACTGCGGTGGGGTGCGTGGCGGACATGGCCTTACCTCGGGAATGCGGGGTGGATCAACCGGCGGTCACGGCGTCAGCCGGCGCCATGTTGGTCTGCGGGGCGGCGCTGGCCGCGGCGGGTTCGTCAGCAGCCGGGTCGACCGGGGCGGCTTCAGGAGCGGGTGCTCGCTTGGCCTGTTCGGCTGCCAGCCACGACTTGAACTCGGCCTTGCTCACGGCCTTGACCACGATCGGCATGAAGCCATGGTCCTTGCCGCAAAGTTCCGCGCATTGCCCGCGATAGACGCCCGGGGTTTCGATGTCGGCCCAGGCTTCGTTGACGATGCCGGGAATCGCGTCCTGCTTCCAGCCCAACGCCGGCACCCACCACGCGTGGATGACGTCGTCGGCGGTGATGACGAAGCGGATCTTGGTGTTTACCGGCAGCACCAGCTGGTTGTCGACGTCCAGCAAGTAATGCGGCAGATTGGCGGTGCGCGCATCGACGCCACTCTGGCGGACCCGGTCACTGTTGCGATCCAGGCGGCTGGTGAACTCTACGTTTTCGCCCAGGTAATCGTACTTCCACATCCACTGGTAGCCGGTGACCTTGACCGTCATCTCGGCATCGCGGGTGTCGTACATGCGCATCAGGCCCGTGGTAGCCGGGAACGCCAACGCAATCAGGATGATCACCGGAACTGCGGTCCAGATGATTTCGAGTTTCGTGCTGTGGGTGAAATTGGTATCCGCCACCGCGCCACGCGACTTGCGGAACGCGAACATGGCGTAGGCCATCGCCCCGAACACGATCGCACCGATGACCACGCAGACGATCAGCACGATCATGTGCGCGTCGTAGGCGGCATGCGCCAGCGGGGTGACCCCGCGGTCCATGTTCAGCTGCCAGCGGTGCGGGTCTGCGGACTGGGCCTGCGCCAGCGCCGGCGCTGCCAGCGCAAGGGCCAATGCCCACTGTTTGATACCACCGGGTGTCATCACATCGAGCCCCACTGCCTTGATTGCCGAGTCTGCAGGTTCGCGCGGTTCCGCCGCAAACCCCGCCATGTCTTGTCTGGTGTCTTGCCGTGCGTTCTTGTTTCATGCGTGCCCCGACCGGCCCTGGGACGAGCAAAGCGCCGGGAACAACCCTCAAATGGTAGCTGCGGGGCCCGGTGGCGGCAACCTTCAAGCGTGCCAGCCATCCTGCGCGGCACTACACTAGGCGCCCCTAATGGCAGCCCCCGGGCGCGATGAGCACTGACCCGACCCCCGATTTTCCAAGCGCACCGCCTGTCGCGTCGCCTGCTGCGTTGATCCTCTCGCCGGAGCTTGCCCCGAGGCCCCGGGCAACCCGCGCGGCGATCACTCATGGCTGGATCCGCGACGAAAGCGCCCATGTGCGCGAACTGCTGCTGCAGGCTTGCCTGCCGGAAGCCGAACACGACGCCGCCCAAGCCACCGCCGCCGACCTGGTACGCCGGGTTCGCGCACGGGCCCCCGCCCAGGGAGCGGTCGAGGCATTCATGCGCCAATACGATCTGGGCAGCCAGGAAGGCGTGCTGCTGATGTGCGTCGCCGAAGCCCTGCTGCGCATCCCGGACCAGGGTACTGCCGATGCGCTGATCCGCGACAAACTCGGCGATGCCAACTGGAAGCGCCATATTGGCCAGTCGGACTCGGTACTGGTCAATGCGTCGACCTGGGGCCTGATGTTGACCGGCAGACTGGTCGATCTGGCAGACGATACGAAGCGTGACGCGCACGGCGCTTTACAGCGTCTGATCGGGCGCGCGGGCGAACCCGTGATCCGGCTGGCCGTGCGCCAGGCGATGAAGATCATGGGCCACCAGTTCGTGCTTGGCCGCACCATTGCCGAAGCGCTGGCCCGCGCGCGCAAGGGCGATGGCGGCGCATATCGCTATTCGTTCGACATGCTCGGCGAAGGCGCGCTCACCACCGCCGATGCGCTGCGCTACCAGGAGGCGTACCGCGCCGCGATCCACGCGATCGGCCGCAGCGGGCCGGGTGGCTCGTTTACCAGCACCGATGTATTCGCCGCGCCCAGCATCTCGGTCAAGTTGTCGGCCCTGCACCCGCGTTACGAACACGCGAAACACGCGCGGATCATGGCCGAGCTCGGCCCGCGCGTGCTTGAACTGGCCAAGCTCGCCAAACACTACGGGATCGGCTTCACCATAGATGCCGAGGAAACCGAGCGACTGGAATTGTCGCTGGACCTGATCGAAGCGACGATCTCCGATGCTTCGCTGGACGGCTGGAACGGCTACGGACTTGCAGTGCAGGCGTATCAGAAGCGCGCCCCACAAGTGATCGAATACCTCGCTGACCTCGCCCAGCGGCTCGGTCGCCGGATCCCGGTACGACTGGTCAAGGGCGCCTACTGGGACGCTGAAATCAAGCGCGCGCAGGTTGATGGCCAGGCCGGCTATCCGCTGTTCACCCGCAAGCAGAACACCGATGTGTCGTACCTGGCGAATGCGCGCCGAATGCTCGATGCCGGCGATGTGATCTACCCGATGTTCGCCACCCACAATGCGCAGACAATCGCCACCGTGCACCGGATGGCACGCAGTATTCGTGGTCGCCGCGACTTCGAGTTCCAGAAGCTGCACGGGATGGGCGACGACCTGTATGCCGAAGTCATTCCAGCTGATCGCCTTGATGTTGCATGTCGCGTGTACGCGCCGGTTGGCAGCCACGAGGACCTGCTGCCCTACCTGGTCCGCCGGTTGCTGGAAAATGGCGCCAATTCGAGTTTTGTAAATCGCATCACCGACGAGAACGTGGCGATCGACGACTTGATCCGTGATCCGGTCGAGACCGTGGCCGCGTTCGATGCAGCTCACATATCCATTCCACATCCACGCATCCCGCTGCCGATCGACCTTTACCGCAGCCAAGGCCAGGAAAGAGACAACTCCATGGGCATCAACCTCGCCAACGACGCCCAGCTACGCGAACTCGCGGCTGCCATCAACAATGCTGGCGCTGGTAGCTGGACGGCCGCGCCGCTGGTGCCGGGCGCAACCGTAGGTGGTGAAAAAACCGCCGTGACCAACCCCGCCGACCGACGTGAAGTGGTGGGTCACTGGCAGGCCGCTGACAGCGCCACCGTGGAGCGCGCGCTGGTCAATGCGCTTGCGGCCCATCCGGTGTGGGACGCGACCCCTGCCGGCAGCCGCGCAGCAATCCTGGAGCACGCCGCCGACCTGCTGGAAGCGCGCATGCCAGCCTACATGGCGATGTGCACCAAGGAGGCCGGCAAGACCTTGCCCGACGGCATCGCCGAAGTGCGCGAGGCAGTCGACTTCCTCCGCTACTACGCCTTGCAGGCGCGCGAGCACTTCGCAACGATGGCGCTGCCCGGGCCCACAGGGGAATCCAATTCCCTGCAACTGTCGGGCCGCGGCGTATTCGTTTGCATCAGTCCGTGGAACTTCCCGCTTGCTATTTTCCTTGGCCAGATCGCTGCGGCGCTGGCTGCAGGCAATACGGTGCTGGCTAAGCCCGCCGAACAGACCAACCTCATTGGCTATGCCGCGATCAAGCTGCTGCATGAAGCCGGCATCCCGCAGCACGTGCTGCAGTATCTGCCCGGCGATGGCGCCACCGTCGGCGCAGCGCTCACCCGCGATCCGCGCGTGGATGGCGTCTGCTTTACCGGCAGCACCGACACCGCACGCCTGATCAACCGCGCACTGGCCGGGCGCGAGACCGGGCCAATTGCAACCCTGATCGCCGAGACCGGCGGCCAGAACGCGATGATCGCCGACTCCTCCTCGCTGCCGGAACAAGTGGTCAAGGATGTGGTTGGCTCAGCCTTCACCTCGGCTGGGCAACGTTGCTCGGCGGCCCGTGTGCTGCTGGTGCAGGACGACATCGCCGACAAGGTCATCCATATGCTCGCTGGCGCGATGGCCGAGCTCAGCGTCGGTGATCCCGGCCTGCCCTCGACCGACGTCGGTCCGGTGATTGATGCCGATGCCAAGGCGGTCCTCGACGAACACGCCGCGCGCATGCGCAACGAAGCGAAATTCATCGCGGCCGCCACGCTGGGTGCCGAGACCGAACACGGTACGTTCTTCGCGCCGATCGCATGGGAACTGGATTCGCTAGCCCAACTTGATCGAGAAAAATTCGGACCCGCGCTGCACGTGGTGCGCTGGAAGGCGGATCAGCTGGATGCAGTGATCGACACCATCAACCGCACCGGCTATGGCTTGACCCTGGGTATTCATTCACGCATCGACGCCACCATCGAGCGCATCGTCAGCCGCGCCAAGGTCGGCAACATCTACGTCAACCGCAACCAGA
>JBDSIA010000308.1:0-3552 GCA_039918175.1 Thermomonas sp. | reverse complement strand
GAAGGCTTGGGAAGAGGTGAGCCATGACGCCCACTGCAGCCAGCCTGTTTCCCCCACTGCGCACGACCGATCCGAACGCGTTTGGCCGGGTTGCCGTATTGATGGGCGGCAGCAGCGCCGAGCGCGAGGTCTCGCTGGATTCCGGACGCAACGTGCTGGCTGCCTTGCGGGCGCGCGGCGTGGATGCGCATGCGGTCGACGGCCTCCCGGAACTGGTCGATGCACTGGTGCACGGCAAGTTCGACCGCGTGTTCAACATTCTGCACGGTGGCGATGGCGAGAACGGCGTGTTGCAAGGCTTGCTGGAAGGCTTCGAGGTGCCGTACACCGGCCCCGGCGTGTTGGGTAGCGCGCTGACCATGGACAAGATTCGCACCAAGCAGGTGTGGCAGGCCGCCGGACTGCCGACTGCGCGCTTCGTGCGGGTGGCGGCCGGCGGCGATCTTGCTGCAGCGGTGCGCGAGCTTGGCCTGCCGGTCTTCATCAAGCCTTCCAGGGAAGGCTCCAGCGTGGGCGTGTTCCGGGTGCTGGAGGATGCCGATCTGCAGCCCGCGCTGGCATTTGCCGCCAGCTATCCGGGTGAGTTGCTGGCCGAGCAGATGCTGACCGGGGGCGAATTCACCGTGGGCGTCGTCGGCGACGTGGTGCTTCCATCCGTGCGCATCGTTCCCGCCGGCGACTGGTACGACTACCACGCAAAGTACGTGGCCGACGATACGCAATACCTGTGTCCGGGCCTGGACAGCGCGGACGAGGAAGTGATCCGCACGCTGGCGCTGGAAGGGTACCGCGCCGCCGGTTGCAGCGGATGGAGTCGGGTGGATGTCATGCGCCACGCCGATGGCCGGTTCATGCTGCTGGAAGTGAATACCGCGCCAGGCATGACCAGTCATTCGCTGGTGCCCAAGGCGGCCGCGGAACTGGGCGTCAGCTTCGAGGAACTGTGTTGGCGCATCCTCGAACAAAGCTTGCCGGCGCTGACCGTCGAGGCAGGCGCATGAGCGCGATGCTGCGCCTTCTGGGCTGGATCCTTGCGCTGGCGCTGGTGGCGCTGCCGATGGTAGCCGTGGTCAATGGCTGGATCGGCGGGGAACGCTGGCCGCTGCGCACCTTGCGCGTACAAGGCGACCTGCACCGCGTGGAGGAGGCCAGGCTGCGGGCCACGGTCATGCCGTTCACCAAGCGCGGCTTCTTTGCGGTGCAGCTGGATCAACTTCAGGCGGCACTCAATGCCCTGCCATGGGTCGCGCATGCGGAAGTGCGCAAACACTGGCCGGATGTGCTGGAAGTGCGCATCAGCGAATTCCGCCCGTACGCGCGCTGGGGCAAGGATCGGTTGCTTTCGGAACAGGGCAGGTTGTTTGCCGCTGGCAAGGTGGTGGCGGTGGCCGAGGACTTGCCGCTGCTGGATGGCCCCGATGCACGGGCGCCGGAGGTCATCGCGCTCTACAACCAGGCCCGCGAACGACTGGCCAATGCAGGTGGCGTGCGCGGGGTCGCGGTGGATCGGCGCGGCAGCTGGTCGATCACCCTGGCCAGCGGCACCGACGTGGTGTTGGGCCGCAACGATTCCGATGCGCGCCTGCAACGCTTCGCGCAACTGCTGCCGCGAATGATCGCGCAGCATCCGGGTCAGCGGTTGGCACGCGCCGACTTGCGCTACACCAATGGCTTCGCCCTGGTTTGGAGCGAGCTTCCGGAAGCGCCGGCAACTCCGCCCGTTCCCATTCCGCTCCCCAAGCCCATCGCAGCCTTACTGCGCACCGGCTTGCCCTCACCCCAGCCCTCTCAGCTGTGCACACCCTTCGGGCGCCGCAGCGGGAGAGGGAGCAGTTTGCAGGAAGCATTCATATGAATCGCAAGGGCGACAAATCACTGATCGTCGGCCTCGACATCGGCACTTCCAAGGTCACCGCATTGGTCGGCGAGTACGCGCCGGGCGAACCGATCGAAGTGATCGGCATTGGTAGCCACGAATCGCGCGGCTTGCGCCGGGGCGTCGTGGTCGACATCGACTCCACCGTGCAGTCGATCCAGCGCGCGGTGGAGGAAGCCGAACTGATGGCTGGCTGCGAAGTACGCAGCGTGTACGCGTCGATCTCCGGCAACCATGTGCAGTGCCGCAACTCGCAGGGCATCGTGCCGATCCGCGATGGCGAAGTGACCTATGCCGACCTCGACCGCGTCCTGGATGCAGCCAGGGCCGTCGCGATTCCGGCTGACCAACGCATCCTGCATGCAATCCCGCGTGACTATGTGCTGGACGATTCGCAGGAAGGCATCCGCAATCCGGTCGGGATGAGCGGCGTGCGCCTGGAAGTGCATGCACATCTCGTTGTCTGCGCGCAGTCGGCGGCGGCCAACATCACCAAGTGCGTGCAGCGCTGCGGGCTGCAGGTGGACGACCTGGTGTTGTCTTCGCTGGCGTCGAGTACCGCGGTGCTCACCCCGGACGAGCGCGAGCTCGGCGTGGTGCTGGTCGACATGGGTGCCGGCACTACCGACCTCGCCGTGTACGTGCATGGCGCGATCAGCCATACCGCTTCGTTGCCGGTGGCCGGCGACAAGGTCACCGAGGACATCGCGCACATGCTGCGCACGCCCACGCCCGAGGCCGAACAGATCAAGGTCCGCTACGCCTGTGCATTGGCGCAGATGGCGCGGGCGGAGGAATCGATCCAGGTGCCGAGCGTCGGTGATCGTCCACCGCGGCGGCTGCCACGGCATGCCTTGGCGCAGGCAGTACAGGCGCGCTACGAGGAAATCTTCGAAATGGTCCAGGCCGAACTGCGTCGCAGCGGCTTCGAGCAACTGGTGCGCGCCGGCATGGTGCTGACCGGAGGTGCTTCGAAAATGGAAGGCGTGGTCGAGCTGGCCGAGGAAATGCTGCAGATGCCGGTGCGCATCGGCATCCCGCAGCACGTCAGCGGGCTGGGCGAAGTCACGGGCAATCCGGTGCATGCGACCGGCGTGGGCTTGCTGCTGATGGGCAGCCAGATCGAAAACCCGCGGCGCTCGATGTTGCCGGCCGGCAAGGTTGGCGGGCTATTCGGGAAATTATCGAAGTGGTATCGCGGCGAGTTTTGATTGTTGCGAAAAATGGGGCTTGCAGCCGCCATTTTCGCGCGGGCACGCCAGGCCAAGCCTGTCGCGCCCTCCGGCCCCGACAGGGCCGGGGCAGAGGCACATCCATGTGCCGGATTGGCGGTCAGGTAGATGGCGACGGGTGATCGACGGTTAGCAGGAAAAACGGATTCAACACGGCAGATTCAACTAGCACTTCATAACAAGAGGACACGGATATGGCGCATTTCGAACTGGTTGAAAAGATGGCCCCCAATGCGGTCATCAAGGTAGTGGGCGTGGGCGGCGGAGGCGGCAATGCCGTGGCGCACATGGTCAGCAGCAATGTCGACGGGGTGGAATTCATCACCGCCAACACCGACTCGCAGGCGATCAAGAACTGCGGCGCGAAGCTGCAATTGCAGCTCGGTGGCAACGTCACCAAGGGATTGGGCGCGGGCGCGAATCCGGAAGTCGGCCGCCAGGCCG
>JBDSIA010000307.1:0-2757 GCA_039918175.1 Thermomonas sp. | reverse complement strand
AGCGGGCATCCCTTGTTCGTCGGCTTCATACGCGCCGCGCGCGAACATAAAGCGGGCGGTCGTCTGCTCAATGAAACCCGGATCAATAGCGAGGCCGTGGCATGAAATTGTGTGGATTCGAGGTCGGACTCGGCCAACCGCTGTTCCTGATCGCCGGGCCGTGCGTGATCGAGTCAGAGCAGTTGCAGCTCGATGTCGCCGGAAAGCTCAAGGAAATCACCTCGAGCCTGGGCATGAACTTCATTTTCAAGTCCAGTTTCGACAAGGCCAATCGCACCTCACTGGGCAGCTTCCGTGGCCCTGGCATGGAAGAGGGGTTGCGCGTGTTGGCCGAGGTCAAGCGTCAACTCGATGTGCCGGTGCTGACCGACGTGCACGAATACACGCCGATGGACGAAGTCGCTTCGGTCGTCGACGTGCTGCAGACGCCGGCGTTCCTGGTCCGCCAGACCGACTTCATCACCAAGGTGTGCGCAGCAGGGAAACCGGTCAACATCAAGAAAGGCCAGTTCCTGTCGCCGTGGGACATGAAGCCGGTGGTCGAGAAGGCCAAGTCCACCGGCAATCACGACATCATGGTGTGCGAGCGTGGCGCCAGTTTCGGCTACAACAATCTCGTTTCCGACATGCGCAGCCTCGCGGTGATGCGCGACACCGGTTGCCCGGTCGTGTTCGACGCCACCCATTCGGTGCAGTTGCCGGGCGGACAGGGCGGCACCAGCGGCGGCCAGCGCGAATTCGTGCCGGTGCTAGCGCGCGCGGCAGTCGCGGTAGGCGTGTCCGGCATCTTCATGGAAACTCATCCCGACCCGAGCAAGGCACTTTCCGATGGCCCGAACGCGTGGCCGCTGGACAAGATGCGCGCGTTGCTGGAAACCTTGCTGGAACTCGATGCGGCGACCAAGCGCAATGGCTTCCTCGAAACAACTCTCTGAATTCGATAACGAAGGCCTGATGACCACCATTACCCACGTCCACGCTCGCGAAATCCTCGATAGTCGGGGCAATCCCACGCTTGAAGCGGAAATCACCCTGGCTGACGGCAGCTTCGGCCGCGCGATGGTGCCCTCCGGCGCGTCCACCGGCGCCAAGGAAGCGGTGGAGCTGCGCGATGGCGACAAGACCCGCTATCACGGCAAGGGCGTGCTCAAGGCGGTGGCGAATGTGAACGGCCCGATTGCCGACATGCTGCAAGGCTTCGACGCGCACGACCAAGTCGAACTGGACCGTCGTTTGATCAACCTGGACGGTACCGAGAACAAGGCGCGTCTCGGCGCGAATGCGTTGCTGGCGGTGTCGCTGGCCAATGCGCATGCGCTGGCGTCGTCGAAGAAAATGCCGCTGTGGCAGCACCTGGCCGATGGCGCGCCGGTCAGCCTGCCGGTGCCGATGATGAATATCATCAATGGCGGCGCGCATGCCGACAACAACGTCGACTTGCAGGAATTCATGGTGCTGCCAGTCGGCTTCGATTCGTTCTCCGAAGCACTGCGCGCGGGCACCGAGATATTCCACTCACTCAAGTCGGTATTGAAGGGCCACGGCCTGAGCACCGCGGTCGGCGACGAAGGCGGATTTGCCCCCGACCTGCGCAGCAATGTCGAAGCACTCGACACGATCCTGGAAGCAATCGGCAAGGCCGGTTACAAGGCCGGCGAAGACGTGTTGCTGGGACTCGATGTCGCCTCCAGCGAGTTCTTCGAGAATGGCAAATACAACCTGACCGGCGAAGGCAAGCGCCTGACCAGTGAGCAGTTCGTCGATTTCCTCGCCAACTGGGCCGCGCAATATCCGATCATGACCATCGAGGACGGCATGGACGAAAACGATTGGACCGGTTGGAAGCAGCTGACCGACCGCCTCGGCTACAAGGTGCAACTGGTTGGTGACGACCTGTTCGTGACCAATCCGCGCATCTTCAAGGACGGCATCGAACGTGGCGTGGGCAATGCGATCCTGATCAAGGTCAACCAGATCGGCACGCTGACCGAAACCCTGGAAGCGATCGCGATGGCGGATGCGGCGAACTACGCCGCAGTGATTTCGCATCGCTCCGGCGAAACCGAGGACACCACGATTGCGGATATCGCGGTGGCGACCACCGCAACCCAGATCAAGACCGGCTCACTTTGCCGCTCCGACCGCGTGGCCAAGTACAACCAGCTGCTGCGCATTGAACAGACGCTTGGCACGGGCGCGCGCTATGCCGGACGGAACGCGTTCGTGTCGTTGGCGCGTTGACGCAGCCAGCAAACGTGAAGGCCACGATCCTGCTGGTATTGGTGCTCGCCGCATTGCTGGCGGTGTTGCAGTACACCATGTGGTTCGGGACTGGCGGCAGCCAGGAAGTCGATTCACTGCGCTCGCAGGTTGAACGACAGCAGGCCGAAAACCTGCAGTTGCAGCAACGCAATGAGGCGCTGGTGGCTGAAGTCGACGACCTCAAATCCGGCGGGGCCGCGGTCGAGGAACGTGCGCGCAGCGAGCTTGGGATGGTCAAGCCGGGCGAGACGTTCTATCGCGTGGTTGATGGCAGCTCGAAGCCGTCTGGGCCGGTGCCGACCAAGTCGCCCGAAGCGCCATCCGTGCCGGACACTCGGCAATGACTTGGGCGCTGGTGCCTGCCGCCGGCAGCGGGCGCCGCGTCGGTGCCGACATTCCCAAGCAATACCTGCATGCAGCCGGCAAGCCGCTGATCGAGCACGCGCTGGACGCACTGCTCTCGCACGCAGCGATCGAAGGTGCAGTGGTGGCCTT
>JBDSIA010000306.1:0-3361 GCA_039918175.1 Thermomonas sp. | reverse complement strand
TACGAAACCCTGTTGCTGCAGCAATCGCGGGTGAGTTCGGAACTGCAGGAAGGCCTCATGCGCACGCGCATGGTGCCGTTCGATGCCCTGGTGCCGCGCCTGCGCCGGGTCATTCGCCAGGCCACCGGGGAAACCGGCAAAAACGCCCAGCTCAAGCTTGATGGCGCCCAGGGCGAACTCGATCGCAATGTGCTGGAGCGCATGACCGCGCCGCTGGAGCACATGCTCCGCAACGCGGTGGCCCACGGACTGGAAACACCCGAGGCGCGCCGCAAGGCGGGCAAGCCAGCCGAGGGCAGTATCCGTGTCGCGGTCCGGAAGGAAGGTTCGGAAGTCGTGTTGCAGGTCAGCGACGACGGCAGCGGCCTGGATCGCGAGGCGATCCGCACCCGCGCTATCGAACGTGGTTTGATCAAGCCCGATGCGATCCTGGGCGACAACGATCTTTACGTCCTGATCCTGCAGGCGGGATTCTCCACCGCACAGACAGTCAGTCGCCTGGCTGGTCGCGGCGTCGGCATGGACGTGGTGGCCAGCGAAGTGCGCCAGCTCGGCGGCACGCTGGACATCTCGTCGATTCCGGGCGAGGGAACGATGTTCACCCTGCGCCTGCCGCAGACGCTGGCGGTGACCCAGGCGGTGTTCGTCAAGATCGGCGACACCCAGTTCGCGGTGCCGATCGCTTCGGTGCGCGGCGTCGGCCGCATCACCCGCGACGAGCTGGCCAGTGCGGAGACCACCTACCGCTACGGCGGCGAGGACTATGACCTGCATGACCTGGGCCGGCTGGTCGGAACCGGCACGGCGAAGGCGGAAGGTCAGTTGCAGATGCCATTGCTGCTGGTGCGCTCGGGTGATTTGCGCGCTGCGGTGGTGATCGACCAGGTGCTCGGCAACCGCGAAATCGTGGTGAAGTCCGGGGGTCCGCAGCTGGCATCGGTGCCGGGTATCTTCGGCGCCACCATCATGGGCGACGGCAGCGTGGTGGTGATCCTTGACGTAGCGCCACTGGTGCGCCGCCAGACCACCATGCAGCGCGATGCCACGCCGGTCCAGCCACACGTCGAGCATCGCCATGTCCCCTTGGTCATGGTCGTCGACGACTCCGTCACCATGCGCAAGGTCACCAGCCGCGTGCTGGAACGCAATAACTTCGAGGTGGCGACCGCGAAGGACGGCATCGACGCACTCGAACGCATGGCCGACATGATTCCCGACCTGATGCTGCTCGACATCGAAATGCCGCGCATGGACGGTTACGAGTTGGCGACGGCAATGAAAGCGGATCCGCGCATGCGCGACGTGCCGATCATCATGATCACCTCGCGTACCGGCGAGAAACATCGCCAGCGCGCGATGGATCTGGGCGTGCAAGGCTACCTCGGCAAGCCCTACCAGGAGGTCGAGCTCATGCGCAACGTGTTCGAGCTGCTCGGCGTTGAGCGCGTCGGCTCCGGCTCCGGCTCGTGACCCGCAAACGCGTCGTGCTGTTGGCGCGCGCGGGCGCCGCGTGCGAGCGCACGCAGGCATCGATCATCGAAGCGGGCGCCGATTTGATCGCAACGCTGGATCCCGCCAGCGCCACCGAAGCTGACGTTCGCGCGGCATCGCCGGACGCGCTGATGGTGATCCTGGATCCTGTCGTCGAGCAGGCGCTGGACAATTTCTCCGGGGTGCTCGACGACCCTGCGTTCGACGTGATGTTCGAGGATGCCGATGTCGCGGCCAGGCGCGAAGGCTGGGAGGCTGCGCGTTGGTCGCGCCATCTCAACGCCAAGCTGCATGGGCATGAGGATGTCCTGCCGCCGGCCAGGGAGGGGCTGACACCAGGGCAGCCGAACCGGATGGAGCCTCCTGCAGGCGGCGATTTCCAGCAGGAAATGGAAGCACTGCAGCGCCAGGTCGCAGCGCTGCCGGAATTGCCTCGGGGCAACCCGGATGCTGTTGCCTCCAGACACGGCGCAGTGGTGATTGCCGCCGGTGTCGGTGGTCCGGATGCCGTTCGCCAATTGCTCGGCATGTTTCCCGCGGGGTTTTCGCGACCGATTGTCTTGCGTCAGCGCATAGAAGGTGGGCAATACGACAAGCTGGTGCGCCAGATGCAGCGGGCGACGGAATTGCGGGTGGTGCTGGCCCAGGCCGGCGATCCGTTGCATGCAGGCACCGTGCATGTTTTGCCCGAAGGCCTGGACCTGCAGGTGGCGCCAACTGGATTGGTGTTTGCCGCCGTCGCAGGGGAGCCTGCGTTTGCCGCGCTGCCACCGATCGACAGCGCGCTGTTGTTGCTCAGTGGTGCCGACGCCGGCCTGGTCGATGTGGCGATGTCGATCAGTTGGGCCGGGGGCGTGGCCTTGGGACAATCCCCTGAAAACTGCTTCGACCCGGCGGCGAGCAATGCCCTGGTGGCGCGTGGTTGCCAAGCGGCCAGCCTGACGCAACTAGCCTCCAAACTCCTTGAACGTTGGCCCGTCTAGAGGTCTGCCATGTCCGATTCCGCTCCCATCATCCGCGGTGTATTGATCCAGGTGGCAGATGCCAAGCTGTTGCTGCCGAACGCCACGATTGCCGAGGTGCTGTCCTACGCCGACCCGGAACCGGTGAGTGATGCACCGGACTGGTTGCTGGGCCGCATCCGCTGGCGCGGTTGGCAGTTGCCGCTGGTGGCGTTCTCGCGTTTCACCGGCCTTGCCAGCGACGAGCATGGCGGATTGGGTAGCAAGGTCATCGTGCTCAAGGCGCTTGGTGGCGATGCCAAGCGTCCGTTCTTCGCGATCCTGACCCAGGGTTTCCCGCGCTTGGTCACGGTGACCGATACCGCGCTGAAATCGGATGCTAGGGATGATTCGGTGCCGGAAGGCGTGCTGGCCAAAGTGCGCCTCAACGAGGACGATGCCCTGCTGCCTGACTTGGCCATGCTGGAAAAACGCATTGGCGAAGCACTCGCTGCCGCCGCTTGATCGATATACCGATTGCCCCCGGCTACAGTCCTAGCCCAGGTCGCCGTACATTGCCTGCAAGGCGGCAATTGCGGCGATGCCCGCGGTTTCAGTGCGCAACATCCGAGGCCCCAGGCGCACGCCACTGAATCCTGCAGCATGCAATTGTGCGATGTCCTGCGGCGACCAGCCGCCCTCCGGACCGACTGCCAGGCAGACAGGATCGGACACGGCCAGCGTGAGTTGCGACAACGAGGTTGTCGCGTCTGGATCAAGCATCAGGCGCACGCCAGTCTCTGCCAGCGCAGTCAGCGCATGAGGCAATGCCAGCGGCATGGCGACGCAAGGGACCCGCGCGCGACCGCACTGTTCGCAGGCCGACACCACCACGCCGCGCCAGTGGGCGAGCCGTTTTTCGGCGCGGG
>JBDSIA010000305.1:0-3367 GCA_039918175.1 Thermomonas sp. | reverse complement strand
GCGATGGCGGCGCGGGGGCAGCGCGCGATGCCTGCGACCTGCTGCTGCTCGCGCAGGGCAAGGTCGAGGCGATTCTGGCCCACGGGGAGCATCCCTGATGGAGAACGCTGTTAGCTGGCGCGGAGTGCTCACCATTGTCTTGCTGCTTGCGGTCATCGCCAGTGGCTGGTCGGTGTGGACGCATTCCGACAGCGGCCCCGCCACGGTAGTGGCCAAGCGTGCGGATTACGTGTTGCGCGACTACGAGATCGTCTCGCTGGACAGCGACGGCACGGAAGCCTTCACCTTGCGCGGTCCCGAATTGCAGCGCGACCTCGGCGCCAAGTCGATGACCCTGTTGACGCCACTGTTCCTGGTGCCTGACCGCAAGGGCGCCTACTGGGAGGTCCGTGCCAAGCATGGCTTCGTGCCGGAGGATGGCAACGAGGTGCGTCTGCGCGGTGATGTGGTCGCTACCAGTCCGGCGCAGGCGCCGCCACCCACGCGCATCGAGACCTCGGAACTGAACCTGTTCCCACGCGTAAACCGGGCGACGTCCGCGGTTGTCGTTACGGTCACCCGGCCGGGCCTTACAATGCGCGGCCGTGGGCTGGAAGCGGATTTCGCCCGCCAGCAGCTCGCTCTCCTCTCCGATGTGCATTCCCGCTATGTCCATTCAAGCCGTTAAATTCCCGATCGCCGCGATCGCTCTGTTCGCGGCTGCTTTCGCAGCCGGCGCCGATGCCCGTACCAGCGACCGGAATCAGCCGATGGACATCGAGGCTTCGCATCAGGTCTGTGGCTTTGGTGCCAACGACACCTGCATCCTGACCGGAAACGTCATCATCTCCCAAGGATCGTTGAATGTAGTCGCGGCCAAGGCGATCATCGAGCAAATCGGCGGCGCACCCAGCCGCGCCTTGCTCAGTGGTGGCGTGAGCCTGCGGCAGGCCATGGACGACGGCAACCAGATCAATGCCAAGTCCAGCAACGTCGACTACAACCTGCGCACCGAAGTGGTGGTGTTCACCGGCAACGTGGACATCGTCCAGCAACGCGGCACCTTGAACGGCCAGCGTGTGGTCTACAACATGAAGACCGGCCAGGTCGAAAGCGGTGGCGATGGCAATGGTCGGGTCAAGATGCGGATTCTGCCCAAGAGTGCTCAGGGCAAAAGCGTGCAAGCGCAACCGGCCAAGACGCCCACGCCAGCCAGTGAAAGCAAGCCCTGATGCTGGTCGCCAAGGGTCTGCGCAAGCGCTACAAATCACGCGAGGTCGTGCGCGACTTCGGCCTGATCCTTGATGCCGGCGAAGTGGTCGGTCTGTTGGGCCCCAATGGTGCCGGCAAGACCACGTGCTTCTACATGATCGTGGGGCTGGTGCCTGCCGATGCCGGCAGCATTACCCTGGACGGCAAGGACATTACGCAGCAGCCGATGTATGCGCGCGCAAAGCTGGGAATTGGCTACTTGCCGCAGGAACCGTCGGTGTTCCGCAAGCTGTTGGTGGCCGACAACATTCGGCTGGTGCTGGAATTGCGTAAGGATCTGGACGCCGACGGACGCGAGCGAGAACTGTCCGACCTGCTTGACGAATTGCAGATCAGCCACGTCGCCGCCCAAATCGGTGCCAGTCTGTCCGGCGGGGAACGGAGGCGGGTCGAGATCGCCCGTGCGCTGGCCGGCAAACCGCGACTGATCCTGCTGGATGAACCCTTCGCCGGCGTCGACCCGATCTCGGTCAACGAGATCCAGCGCATCGTCAAGCACCTGAAAGATCGCGGCATCGGGGTGCTGATCACCGACCACAATGTCCGCGAAACCCTCGGCATCTGTGACCGCGCCTACATCATGGCCGACGGGGCGGTGCTCGCCCAAGGCGCGCCAGACGCGCTGCTGGCCAATCCGGACGTGCGCCGGGTCTATTTGGGCGATGCCTTCCGGCTCTAACCCCTGGCCGACAACGAACTGTCGGCTTCGACGGCGTGATTACGGTTTTTTCAAGTGGCGGACGATATGCTGGGTCCGATGAAGCCGCGCTTGTCCCCCGCGCTGCACCAGCACTTGATCCTGACGCCGCAGCTGCGCCAGGCGCTTCGACTGTTGCAGTTGTCCTCTGCCGAGCTAGAGCTGGAGGTCGCCGAGGCGATGGCCAGCAATCCGCTGCTGGACTGGGCCGAAGACACTGACGCCGGGCCTGCGGATGCACATGAAACGCGCGATGCCGATGGCACCGAGGTGCAGCAACAGGAAGAATTCGTCGAAGATCGCTGGGATCGGGAAGCCGAGCCCTGGCAGGAGCGTATTGGCCCGTCTTCGGATGGCGGCGACCGGTTCGATGCCGCCAGCGAGCGTGCCGCAAGCTCGGAAACCCTGCACGACCATCTGTTCTGGCAACTCCACTTGGGCCATTTCAGCCAGCGCGACCTGACAATCGGGGTGTCCCTGATCGATGCCATCGACGACGACGGCTACCTGCGCGAAGGACTGGACAGCATTGCCGATGGACTGAAACCGGAAATCAACACGAGTTCCGGCGAGATCCTGCTGGTGCTGCATCGGGTCCAGCAGTTCGATCCGGTGGGTGTCGGCGCGCGTGACCTTGGCGAATGCTTGCGCCTGCAATTGCGCGCGCTTGAGCAAACCACGCCCGGCAGGAATCTGGCCATCACCGTGACCGAAGGCCCCTTGGCGCGGCTGCCGAAAATCGGCTTGGAAGGGCTGTGTTCGGAGCTCGACTGCGAGCGCGAGGAAGCCCAGGCTGCGGTCGGACTGTTGCGCAGCCTGGATCCGCGCCCGGGCGCGCAATACTGCGACCTGCCCGCCGGCACCTACGTCATTCCAGATTGCGTGATCTGGCGACAGCAAGGCCTGTGGCGGGTGGCCCTGGCCGCCGGGGCGACGCCACGCATCGCCATCCATCGCTGTTACGAAAAGATGATCCATGGTGCCAGCAGCGCCGATGCCGAGTATTTGCGCGGGCGCCTGCAGGAAGCGCGTTGGTTGCTGAAAGGCCTGGAGTCGCGCGCGGACACCTTGTTGCGGGTGGTCCGCTGCCTGGTGCGCGAACAGGCCGGATTCCTCGAATTCGGCGCCCAGGCGCTGCAGCCACTGACCCTGCGCAGTATCGCCGGCGAACTTGGCTTGCATGAATCCACGATCTCGCGGGCGATCGCGCGCAAATACGTACGTACCCCGCGCGGGACGATTGCCTTGCGCGACTTCTTTGCCTCCGGCATCGGGATCGAAGGCGGCGGTAGCGCATCCAGCACCGCCATCCAGGACATGATCCGGAAGCTGGTCCAAGCCGAGGATCCACGCAAGCCGATGTCCGATGCACGGCTCGCCGATACGTTGAAGGCGGCAGGTGTGCCAGTGGCCCGACGC
>JBDSIA010000304.1:0-3289 GCA_039918175.1 Thermomonas sp. | reverse complement strand
GAAAGCCACCTGCCTGGAACGCTTCGATCGCGGCTTGGGTGGTGCCATTCGGCGATGTCACCCGTCGCCGGAGTTCAGCGGCATCCGGTGCATCGGCTTCGGTGAGCATGCGTGCGGCGCCCAGGATCGTTTGCAGCGCCAACGTGCGTGCGGCCTCCGCAGGCAGGCCCTCGGAGATCCCGGCTTCGGCCATCGCCTCGGCAAGCAGAAACACGTAAGCGGGGCCGCTGCCGGACACCGCGGTCACTGCGTCCATCAGGCCTTCATCTTCGATCCAGACGGTCTTGCCTGCGGCAGCGAGCAGGGTTTCGGCGAATGCACGGGCATCATTATCGACATGCTCGCTGGCATGCAATCCGGTCACGCCGGCACCGAGCAGTGCGGGCGTATTCGGCATCGTGCGTACGACCGCAAGCGCGCCGCCAAGCCAGCGATCGAGCTGGATGCCGGTGATCCCTGCCGCAATCGAAATGACCAATGGGCGCTGTGCCTGCGCCTGCGTGGCAAGCGATTCGCACACCGTGCGCATCAGCTGCGGCTTGACTGCGAACACCCAAGTGGATGCCCCGGTCACCGCGGCCGTGCCGGTATCGAAGACAGAGACGCCGAAATCAGTTCGCAGGGCATCACCCACTGACGCAACCGGTTCGGCGACGTGGATGGACGATGCTGCACGACCGGTTGCGATCAGGCCACCAATCAGGCTGCGCGCCATGTTGCCGCCGCCGATGAACGCGATGTCGTCACTCATGAATTGCTTTCCTGTTTTGGTGCGACATGCGGTCCGAAAAGCGCACTGCCGACGCGCACCATGGTCGCACCTTGCTCGATGGCGGGAACGAAATCATCGCTCATGCCCATCGACAACGTATCGATGCCGGGATGTGGCCGGGCGATCGCATCGAACAGCTCGCGCATCGCACGGAATGCCTGCAAGCGTCTTTGCGGGTTTTCGTGGGGGGCGGGAATCGCCATCAGCCCGCGTAACCGCAACCTGGGTTCGGCCGCGACAAGGTCCGCCAGGACCATGGCCTCCGCAGGCGTGCAGCCGTGCTTGCTGGCCTCATCGTCGATATTGACCTGGACCAGCACGTTCAGGAGCGGCAGGGTCGCAGGGCGATGCCTGGCCAGCAGCGGGACGAGTTTTGCGCGGTCGATGGTCTGCACCCAGTCAAATGCCCGGGCGGCGTCCTGCGCCTTGTTCGACTGCAGATGACCGATCAGATGCCACTCCAGGGCGAGTGCCTGCAGGGCGTCGATCTTGGGTACGGCTTCCTGCACATAGTTTTCGCCGAAGGCCCGTTGACCAGTGGCGGCGAGTTCGCTGACTTCAGTCACTGTGCGGGTTTTCGAGACCGCCAGCAGGCGGACGCTGTCTGGCCGGATGGCCGCGCGGCTTGCGTTATCCAGAGCAAGCAGAATGTCGGCATGGGCTTGACGGAAGCGGTTCATGGGGCGATTGTCGGCGACTGCGGGAGGCATATACTGCCCACAGGCCCCCTGTCTTGGGACAGCGGGTTCAAGGGCGCTGCAAGGAAGCTGCGCCCGCCGGGCACCGCCGCTTCGGCGTCGGTGCGCTGGCACGCGAGGACGGGGTCGATCTGCAAAGGTCGGACCCGGGACTCGAAACGTCGCGACGGGGCTGGATCGCCCCGATGCGGTAACGACGATTCGTGTGGCGGGGGAAATGCCACACACAAGGGGAGTAGTGTCATCATGGATATTGCTGAGCTGCTGGCGTTTTCGGTCAAGAACAAGGCGTCGGACTTGCACCTGTCGGCGGGCCTGCCGCCGATGATCCGCGTTGATGGGGACGTTCGCCGGATCAATATCCCGGCCTTCGATCACAAGCAAGTGCATGCGCTGGTCTACGACATCATGTCTGACAAGCAGCGCCGCGACTACGAGGAATTCCTCGAAGTCGATTTCTCGTTCGAAATCCCCGGCCTGGCCCGCTTCCGCGTCAATGCATTCAACCAGAACCGCGGCGCCGGCGCGGTGTTCCGCACCATTCCATCGGAGGTCCTGACCCTCGAAGACTTGGCATGCCCGCGCATCTTCAAGGAACTGATCGAGCAGCCGCAGGGGCTGATCCTGGTCACCGGGCCGACCGGTTCCGGCAAGTCGACCACGCTTGCGGCGATGATCGACCACATCAACAAGAACGAATACGGCCATATCCTCAGCGTCGAGGATCCAATCGAATTCGTGCACACCTCGCAGAAGTGCCTGATCAACCAGCGCGAAGTCCACCGCGATACCCATGGCTTCAATGAGGCCTTGCGTTCGGCATTGCGCGAGGACCCGGACATCATCCTGGTCGGCGAAATGCGCGATCTGGAGACCATCCGCCTGGCCCTGACCGCTGCTGAAACCGGTCACCTGGTATTCGGCACGTTGCATACCTCGAGCGCGGCCAAGACCATCGACCGCATCATCGACGTGTTCCCCGCAGGCGAGAAAGGCATGGTCCGCTCGATGCTTTCGGAGTCGCTGCGTGCGGTGATCGCGCAGGCGTTGCTGAAGAAGACCGGAGGTGGGCGTACCGCTGCGTGGGAAATCATGGTGGGCACCCCCGCCATCCGCAACCTGATCCGCGAGGACAAGGTCGCGCAGATGTATTCGGCGATCCAGACCGGCCAGAATGCCGGCATGATGACCCTCGACCAGCACCTGCAAGACCTGGTCAAGCGCGGCCAGGTGCCGCGCCAGCAGGCCCGCGAATACGCCAAGGACAAGCGCCTGTTCGAATAAGGGCGGCCTCTGCAACCACACGCACCTCGGGCGTGCCTATTGATCTGGAGCCATGCGAATGAGCAGCATCGATTTTTCCTCGTTCCTCAAGCTGATGGCGCACCAAAAGGCGTCCGACCTGTTCATCACCGCAGGCATGCCGCCGTCGATGAAGGTGCACGGCAAGGTCAGCCCGATCACCCAGAATCCGCTGACCCCGCAGCAGTCGCGCGACCTGGTACTGAACGTGATGACCCCGCAACAGCGCGAGGAATTCGAGAAGACCCACGAGTGCAACTTCGCGATCGGCGTTGCCGGGGTCGGTCGTTTCCGCGTCTCCTGCTTTTACCAGCGCAACCAGGTTGGGATGGTGCTGCGTCGGATTGAAACCCGCATTCCCACCGTCGAAGAGCTGAACCTGCCGCCCATCATCAAGACCTTGGCGATGACCAAGCGCGGCTTGATCATCTTCGTCGGCGCGACCGGCACCGGCAAATCCACGTCGCTCGCAGCCATGATCGGCTACCGAAACCAGAATTCGACCGGCCACATCATC
>JBDSIA010000303.1:0-3511 GCA_039918175.1 Thermomonas sp. | reverse complement strand
GCGCCACTGTTCGATACCCAGGTCGCCGCGGCGCTGTCCGGCATCGGGGGCGGCATGGGTTATCAAAAACTCGTGCAGGCGCAGACCAGCATCACCGTGGACAAGGGCGAGACCCGCTCCGATTGGTTGCGGAGGCCGCTATCGCCCGCGCAGCTACAGTATGCCGCGGACGATGTGCGCCACCTTCACGCGTTGCATCGCCAGCTTGGTGAGTCCCTTGCCACGCTGGGGCGCAGCGAGTGGCTGGTCGAAGACTGCACGCGCCTGCTGGCTGGTGTTGCCGACGACGAGGGCGAGCGTTGGCCGCACCTGCCGTTGCGCAGCGCGCAATCCTTGGATCGCGATGTGCAAATCCGCGTGTTGCGCCTGCTGCGGTGGCGGGAGGCCCACGCACGTCGCAGCGACCGGCCACGCAGTTGGATCCTGGACAATGAATTGGCGGTAGCCATCGCACGCCAGGATCCCGCCGATGCGGATGCCCTGCGCAGCCTGCTGGACGCGACCCCGAAATCACCACGCAGCCTGTGTGATGCCCTGTTCCATGCAGTGACGACGCCGCTGCCCGACGAGGCGGATGCGCCACTGGCCCGTAGCGACGAGCGCGACAAGAAGCAACTGCGCGCGATGCAGGATGTCGTGGCCACGCTTGCAGCGGATCTTGACTTGCCCGACGGACTGCTAGGTTCGCGGAAGTGGCTGGAAGCCTTGCAGGACGGCCTGGACTGGCCGGGCGCATTGTCTGGCTGGCGACGCGTCTTGCTTGAACCCAGGCTGGCACCGCTGCTGGAAGCTGGCGGCAGTCTGACCGCCTCCGTATAATCTAACCGTTGTTGGTTGCATGGGGCGGTAGCTCAGCTGGGAGAGCGCCACGTTCGCATCGTGGAGGTCAGGGGTTCGATCCCCCTTCGCTCCACCACTTCACACGTGGTGGGATTTCGCAAGACAATGAAGAGTGAAGCAAAAAACCGGCCTTGGCCGGTTTTTTATTGGGAATGTCCCGGCCTTCCCCGGTTTTTTATTGGGAATGCTCCGGCCTTGGCCGGTTTTTCTATTGACCTCAAATGCCACCCACACAGGTGTATTTGAGTTCGGTGTAATCGGCCAATCCGTATTTCGAACCTTCGCGACCCGTGCCGGACTGCTTGATCCCGCCGAATGGCGCGACTTCGGTGGAAATCAGGCCGGTGTTGATGCCGATAATCCCGCATTCCAGCGCTTCAGCCACGCGCCAGCTGCGCGCAAGGTCGCGCGTGTAGAAATAGCCGGCCAGGCCAAACTCGGTGGCGTTGGCCATGTCGATTGCTTCGTCTTCGCGCTTGAAGCGGAACAGCGGCGCCACCGGGCCGAAAGTTTCCTCCTTCGCGAGCAGCATGTCCGCGTTCACATCGAGCAACAGGGTCGGCTCATAGAAGGTGCCACCGAGTGCATGACGTTTGCCGCCTAGCGCAATTTTCGCGCCATTGGCGACCGCATCGGCGACGTGTTCCTCCACTTTTGACAAGGCTTTTTTGTCGATCAATGGCCCTTGGTCGGTCACGCCCTTGAGACCGTCACCGACACGCAATTTCGAAATAGCGACGGCGAGCTTCTTCGCGAATTCGTCATACACGCCGTCCTGCACGAACAGCCGGTTGGCACAGACACAGGTCTGCCCGGTGTTGCGGTACTTGCTGGCGATCGCGCCCTCGACTGCGGCATCCATGTCGGCATCATCGAACACGATGAAGGGCGCATTGCCGCCAAGTTCCAGCGACACCCGCTTCATGCCTTCGGCGCACTGCGCCATCAGCGTCTTGCCGACCGCGGTGGAACCGGTGAAGCTGAGCTTGCGCACCTTCGGGTGCGAGGTCATGACTTGGCCGATGTCGGCGGCCGCATGGCCGGTGACGATGTTGAGCACGCCCGCCGGAAGCCCGGCACGTTCCGCGATCACGCCCAGCGCCAGCGCGGAATAGGGGGTTTGCAGGGCCGGCTTGCACACCACGGTGCAACCCGCGGCCAATGCCGGCCCGATCTTGCGAGCAAGCATTGCCGATGGAAAATTCCACGGCGTCACCATCGCCACCACGCCAACCGGTTGGCGCCAGACCATGATGCGTTTATCGGCAGCGTGGCCGGGGATGATGTCGCCATACATCCGCTTGGCTTCCTCGCCAAACCATTCAAGGAACGCCGCTGCGTAGGCCACTTCGCCCTTGGCTTCGGCCAGCGGCTTGCCCTGCTCGGCGGTCATGATGATGGCCAGGTCATCCTGGTGTTCGAGCATCAGCTCGTACATACGGCGCAGGACAAGCGCACGCTCCTTGGCGGTCTTGCGTGCCCACGCGGGGAACGCCGCGTGCGCCGCATCGATTGCCGCATTGGTTTCGGATGCCCCCATGTCGGGAACGGTGCCAAGGCGTTCGCCACTGGCGGGATTGTTGACGTCACACGTGGCGTTGCCAGCATTGTCGCGCCACTGCCCGTCGATGAGGCATTGCTGACGCAACAGGTCGGGATCGTTAAGCGTGGGGAACGAGGGTGAGGTCATGCTGATCGCTCCGATTGATTGAAACAGCTTGCCGCATCCTGATCTTAAGGAGGCGTGATCGGTACGTCGTACTGCAGCAAAGGTGTCGGTTCCGGCTTGAATGTGTAGTGCCACCATTCCATTGGATAGTTGGCAAAACCGGCGCTTTGCATCGCTATCCGTAGGCTTAGCCGGTTTGCACGCTGAGCATCGGTGATTCCGGGGAAATCAGTATTGGCGCGTGCACCGAAGAAGTCGAAGGAGGTACCCATGTCCATGGGTTCGCAACGTTCCAGCTCATCGCACTGGAGCAGGCCGAGATCGACAGAGGCGCCGCGGCTATGGCCGGAAATGCTGGCGATGTAGTCACCACGTAACTGTGGTTTTTCCAAGTCGGGGTAGAACTCGTCCTTGGTGGCCTGCGAGTCCAGGTCATCCACCCAGCGCATGAATGCCCGAACTGCACGCACCGGGCGATAGCAGTCATACACGCGCAAGCGCATTCGTTGAGGACTCAGCGAATCCTGCACTCTCGCCAGCGCCTGCGCGGCTTGCCGCAACAGCAGGCAACGTGGCGCGTTGTAGCCTTCCACAATCCCACCGGTGAAGTTGTGGGTGCCGGCGTAGCGCATGTCGGTGTCGATGTCGGATGCGAGCGTGCTGACATCCACCAAACCCGCAAGCGCCTCGGTGGTCGCGGGCGATGTGGTCACTGCCGGTTTCGAAGGGGCAGCCGCGCAACCGCAGGTGGCTAGCAGCAGCGCGATAGCCGCTATGCGCACGCTACTCACAGCCACCAATCCGGCTAAAGGCCAAGTCTTCGTAGTCCGAACTGAAATCGCCGTCCGGATCGATCTTGGCCATGTGCAGCCGGCGCGACTCGCCAGTGCCGGACTCGCCATTACCAGAGAAATCCAGCCATGCATCGACGTCCACCGCGATGTCGTCCCAATGCAGCAGGTAGCGGCCATCCAAAGTGCTGACCTTGCCGTGCATCTTCGG
>JBDSIA010000302.1:0-5861 GCA_039918175.1 Thermomonas sp. | reverse complement strand
TCGATGAAGAGTTCATCGAAGCGCATACCGACGGCTTCGACGAGTTACGCGCCAGCATCGAGGCCGCTGATTGGCGCGACATCGAAACGGAGTCCGGCCTGAGCGAGGCGCGCCTGCGCGATGCCGGCGAACGCTTCCTGCGCGCAGAGCGCGCCATCGTCTGTTGGGGAATGGGCATCACCCAGCACCGCCGCTCGGTGGCGACCATCCAGATGCTGGTCAACCTGATGCTGCTGGGCGGCCACATCGGCCGGCCCGGCGCCGGCATTTGCCCCGTGCGTGGCCATAGCAATGTGCAGGGCGACCGCACCATGGGCATCTACGAAAAGCCATCGCCTGCGTTGCTGGATCGCCTGCAACAGGTGTTCGGGTTCGAGCCACCGCGCGAACACGGCGTGGAGACAGTCGGCGCCATCGAAGCGATGCGCGATGCCCAGGGCAAAGTGTTCTTCGCGATGGGTGGCAACTTCGCCACCGCCACGCCGGATACCGAGGCGACCCACGCCGCGTTGCGCAA
Organism: Thermomonas sp.; assembly: GCA_039918175.1. GTDB lineage: Bacteria > Pseudomonadota > Gammaproteobacteria > Xanthomonadales > Xanthomonadaceae > Thermomonas. The sequence goes on along the minus strand of JBDSIA010000302.1, from coordinate 5,344 downwards.
CTGTGCGCTGACCGTACACGTGGCGACCAAGCTCAACCGCAGCCACCTTGTACATGGCCGCGACGCGCTGATCCTGCCTTGCCTCGGGCGCACTGAAATCGACCGACAGGCACACGGACCGCAGGCGGTCACGGTTGAAGATTCGATGAGTATGGTTCATCTCTCTTCGGGTCGGAACGAACCTGCCTCGCCTGACCTGTTGTCCGAGCCCGACATCGTGGCGCGGCTGGCGCAGGCGACGCTGGGCCAGCGCAGCGACACGCCTTGGCGCTGGCTGGTGCAGGATTACGACCGCATCCGCGACCAGATCGCGCGGGTGTTCGACGACTTCCATGACTTCAATGAACGCGTGCAGGTACCCGGCGGTTTCCGCTTGCCCAACAGTGCCAGTGACCGCCTATGGCGTACTGAAACGGGCAAGGCGCGCTTCTTTGCACACTCGCTGCACCCGCAGGATTCGACGCTGGCAGAAGATAGGCGCGGGCAGGTATTCACCTTGACCACGGTGCGCTCACACGATCAGTACAACACCACCATCTACGGCCTGCATGATCGCTATCGCGGCGTGCACAACGAGCGTCGGGCGCTGTTCATCCATGCCGATGACATCGCGATGTTAGGTTTTGAAGCCGGCCAACGCGTGGACATCGAAAGTATTGCGGGCGACGACTCGCGTCGCTGGGCGCGCGGTTTCCTGCTTGTCGCCTACGACATTCCGCGCGGTTGCCTGGCGGCGTACTACCCGGAAACCAATTTGCTGGTGCCGCTTGACAGCTTTGCCGAGCACGCGCGTACCCCGGCCAGCAAGGCGATCAGTGTCTTGCTACACACGCACGACCCGTCAACTTCAACGCAGCCACGTGACATCCCGGCCACAGTGATCGACTAGCGAACTTCTGCTGCCGCCAAGACGTCCGCTGCAGCGACGATATCCTCGTCTTTCGGGATCACCAGTAACGCGGCGCCCGCCAGTGGCGTGTAGGTATCCACGCCCACCACGCGCCGACCGGGTTTGCCACCCAGTCCAGCCTCGGTAATCGCGGTGATCACGCCCTCGCCGATGCCTGCGCTGTGGCGGCCTTCGTCGACGACCAGGATGTGCTTGCATTCGCGTGCATGTTTCGCGATGGCTGGTGCATTGAGCGGCACCAACCAACGCAGATCGACCACGCGCACCTTCCAGCCATGTTTCACCTCGATCGTGCGTGCGGCGCGCAGGCTCATCCGCATGCCGTTGCCGAAGCTGAAGATCACGCAGTCAGTTGCTTCCGGGAAATACACGCGCTCTTCGCCGAGTACCAATGCCTGGTCGGGCGCCGGGTATTCGGTCAGCCACAGGCCATCGCCGGCTTCGTACAGGTCTTTGGTCATGTACAGCGCGATTGGCTCAAGGAACACGCTCACCCGGCCATCGACCTTGCCCAATGCGGCCAGGGTGCGCAGCATCATCGCCGCATCGTCGCCGCGCGAAGCACAGCCCACCACCAGCCCGGGGATATCGCGTAACGGCGTGATCGAGTTGTCGTTGTGGAAATGCCCACCAAACCCGCGTTGATAGCCGAGGCCAGCGATGCGCACCACCATCGGGTTGCGGAACTGATCATTGCTGAAGAACTGCAGGCTCGCCGCCTCGCCCCGGATCTGGTCGATCGCGTTGTGCAGATAGGCCAGGTACTGGATTTCCGGGATTGGCAGCATCCCCAGGTTGGCGAATCCTTGGGCCATACCCAAGATCATGGTTTCGTCCAGCAGCGTGTTGAACACGCGGCGGTTGCCAAACGCCTTGTGCAGGCCCTTGGTGACGGTGTACACGCCGCCCTTCTGCGCCACGTCTTCGCCGAACAGCAACGTCTCCGGATACTTGGCGAACAGGTCGTGCAGGGCCTGGTTGATCTGGATGGCCAGATGCCGCGGCGGAAGTTTCTCCGGCAGCTTGTCCTCGCTGCCGAATGCTTTTATGCGAGCTTCCGGCGATGCAACGCGGGTGGCTTCTACCTGCACCTTGTCCGGTGAATACGGCGCCAGCGGCGCGATGACCTCGGCCAGGTTGTCGAGCTTGGGCCGGCGGTCGGCGTCTTCTGCTGCTGCGAAACAACGGCCCCGCATGGCCTCGTACAGCGCGAGAATTTCCTCTTTCGACATCAGCCCGGATTCGAGCGCAATCGCCGCGCTGCGCAGCAGCGGATCGCTTGCTTCGACCGCACAGAGTTCCTCGACGCTCCGCCATTCGATCTCGAAGTCGGTCCCGGCGTGGCCCATGATCCGGGTCGTACGCAGGTGCAGGAACGTTGGGCGGCGCGTGCGGCGGCAGTGTTCGACCGCGCGCTGCACATCGGCATAGCCAGTCGCCAAGTTCAGGCCATCGGCGAAAAAATAATCGAGGCCGGGACGGTTGCGGAAGTTCTCGGCAATCCAACCGCCAGGCGTTTTTACCGAGATACCGATCCCGTTGTCTTCGCACACGTACAGCACTGGCGCCGGCAGCTTCTGGTACGCGGTGTAGGCCGCGGCATTGAAAGCCGTCTGCGCAGTGGCATGGTTGGATGAGGCATCGCCAAAGGAACATATCGCGATGCTGTCCTCGGGAATTGGCGAGGCATGCCCGATCCGACGCGCCTGCTCAATCGCCAGCGCCGTACCCAGCGCCTTTGGCAGGTGCGAGGCAATTGTCGAGGTCTGCGGCAACACCCACAATGGCTTGCTGCCCCAGACCTTGTGGCGTCCGCCCGAAGCCGGGTCGTCCTTGCAGGCGGCAAAGCTCAGCGCAGAGTCCATCACTGGATCGCGCGGTTTCCCATCGGCGCCGGGCAACTGGCGAAAGCGCTCCGCCATGAAGGCGCCACTGCGATAGTGCAGGAAAGCGGGATCGGTATGCCGCGTCGCCCGCGCCACCATCGCGTTGCCTTCATGACCGCTGGATCCAATCGTGTAGAAGACCTTGTTCTGCACGCGCAGCACGCGCGCCATCAGGTCGAGGTGACGCGAGACCAGTTGCGATTCGAATAGCTCGCGAAAGCCATGTGCGTCCAGCGCGCTGCCCTCTAGTATCGATTCGTCGGGGGCAGGCTTGCTGTCGGGCGTGCCGCTCCACGCCTTCACGAATTCGCTGAAATTGACGTCGCAGATTTCGGCGCGGTTGAGCGCCTTCATGCGTGCGGGGATGGGATCAGGAACGGTGGCGAACATGTTTTTCTCCCCCTCGCCTGCTGACAGGAGAGGGTCGATTTGTGGACGAATCAGCTGGATTGGTCGATCAAGGCTTGGGCTGCGGTATCGGGTGCCGGCATTGGCATGAAACCGGGTGTGGCTTCGACGCGTGCCAACCAGTCGCGGATGGCGGGATAGGCATCCAGTGCAATTCCGCCATGCGGCGCCACACAGGTGTAAGCATGCAACGCGATGTCGGCGATGCCGTATTGCTCACCAGTGAACCAGGGATTCGAAGTGAGGTGTTGTTCCATCACCGCCAAGGCTGCGCGCCCGCATTGGCGCAACACCGGCAAGCCGGTGCGACGCGGCGAATCCAGCGGCGTCCAGCCGCAGATGAAACGCGCGACAGCAATATAGGGTTCGTGGCTGTATTGCTCGAAAAACATCCAACGCAATGCTTGGGCACGCTGCCAGTTGTCTGTCGGCATTAAGGCGCTGCCTTCGGCAAGCCAGCACAGGATCGCATTCGACTCGACCAGGATCCGTCCGTCATCGAGTTCAAGCATCGGCACCTTGCCGTTCGGATTCTTCGCCAGGTAGTCGGCGGTGCGGGTTTCGCCTTGCGCGCTGTTGATTTCAACCCAGTCGTAGTCCTGCCCAAGCTGGTCCAGCAGCAACTTCACTTTGTGGCAATTGCCAGAAGGTGAAAACCCATAAACGGTGATCATGTCGTGGCTTCCTCCCTTTGGGCGTGCCACTGATCACGCGTCTGACCCCACGCGTCCGCAGCCTCATGTTCGAATGGCGCCGGCAGCTGAACCTGGCCGAGGTTGCGCGAGCCCAGCCGCTGCGCCAGCGCCTGCGAAGCGGCATTGGCCGGGTCGATGCAGTGGATGACGTCGTGCCAGCCGAGGTTCGCGAACGCCCAGTCAATTGCGGCGATGGCGGATTCGGTCGCATAACCCTTGCCCCAGGCGTCGGGGTGAAGGGTCCAACCTATCTCGTTGCCCGGCCAGCCTTCTGGCTTCCAGGGTCCGGCTTGACCCAGCCAGCGTCCGCTGTTTTTTTCAACCACCGAAAACATGCCGAAGCCCTGCACCACCCACGCGCCGGGCATCTGCAGGAATCGCCGCCATGCAGCCGCGCGCGACTGGGCGCCCCCGATATGGAGCGCAGCCTCCTCGTTGCCCAGCACTTCGGCGTAGCGCTCGAAGTCGCCCAGCTGCGGCACTCGCAGGATAAGACGCTCGGTTTCGATCTGGGTGTCCAGGATGCTCACGTGATTGCCTGAATGACCTTTGCAACACCCCGCGGCACGGGGCGTGACGTTAAAACGCGTTGATGCCAGTCAGCTCGCGGCCGATCACCAACTGGTGCACTGTTTCGGTGCCTTCGTAAGTGATCACCGACTCAAGGTTCAGCGCATGGCGGATCGCGGCGTGTTCGGTGGTGATGCCGGCGGCGCCAAGCAGGTCGCGGCACTCGCGGGCGATGTCGATCGCCATCCGGCAATTGTTCCACTTGGCCAGCGAGACCTGCGCCGGCTGCATTGTGCCGGCATCCTTCAAACGGCCCAGCTGCAGCGACAACAGCTGCGCCATGGTGATGCGGCGGGCCATGTCGGCCATCTTGAGCTGCGCCGATTGCGTCGCCGCAACCGGACGATCAAACAGGATGCGTTCCTTGGTGTAGTTCAGCGCTTCGTCCAGGCAGGCAATCGCGGCACCAATCGGCCCCCAGGTGATGCCGTAACGTGCCTGGGTCAGACAGCCCAGCGGCCCCTTCAACCCTTTGACGTTGGGCAGGCGGTTGGCTTCGGGCACGCGCACGTTGTCGAAGAACAGCGCACTGGTCACCGAGGCGCGCAGGCTCATCTTCTTGTGGATTTCCTGCGCAGTGAAACCGGCGAACTCCTTTTCGACCACGAAGCCCTGGATACCGTCATCGGTATGCGCCCAGACAATCGCGATGTCGGCCAGGTTGCCGCTGGTGATCCACATCTTGGAACCGTTGAGGATCCAGTCACCGCCGTCGCGCTTGGCATGCGTCTTCATGCTGGCCGGGTCGGAGCCGCCATGTGCCTCAGTGAGGCCGAAACAGCCGATCACCTTGCCCGCAGCCATGTCCGGCAACCAACGCATGCGCTGTTCTTCGCTGCCGTAGGCGTAAATCGGGTACATGCACAACGAACTCT
>JBDSIA010000301.1:0-2968 GCA_039918175.1 Thermomonas sp. | reverse complement strand
TCATCGCCAGCACGATGGTGTCACCGATGGCTTCGTGGAAACCGTCATGGGCGGCGTTCTGGAAGATCGGCGGCTGCTTGTTGTAGGCGAGGTCGTAATACAGGTGGCCGAGCTCGTGGTAGATCGTAGTCAGGTCTTCTTCGCTTGGACCGATGCACATCTTGGTGCGCACGTCGCCCGCCATGTTCATGTCCCATGCGCTGGCGTGGCATTGCACGTCGCGATCCAACGGCTTGATGAACTGCGACTTCTCCCAATAACTCTGCGGCAATTTCTGCATGCCCAGCGACACATAGAAGTCCTGCGCGCGCTCGGCCATCTTCTTTGCAGTGTCAAGCGACGCCGCGCGTTGGGCATTGAACTCCCGCTGGGCCGATGACAGGCCGGGGTCGCCCGGTTTGTTGCGTTCAGTGGTGATATCGGCCTGGGCGATCGCCTGCAGCGCCGAGTTCACATCCAAGCTGCCAGCGCCCGGGTAGGGCTGCAGCATGTCCCACAGGTTGCCCCACTCCTGTTGCCACAGGTTGCCCATCAGGTGCGCGGGCAGCATGCCGCCGGCCACTTCGCCTTTCTCGGGCCCGTACTTGTCATCCAGCCTGCCGCGCGCGTAACAGTGCAACTGTTCGTACAACGGCTTGACCTGGTCCCACAGGCGGTCGGTCTCGGCAGACAGTTCGGCCGGGGTCATGTCATAACCGGAACGCCACATTTCACCGGCATCGGCAAAGCCCATCTCTTTCGCGCCTGCATTCACCAGTTCCGCGAAGCGCACGTAGTCCTTTCGCATGGGCTGGCTGATCGTGTGCCAGCCGTTGAAGGCATCGAGTTGCGCGTCGTAGTCACGGCTGGTCGCCAGCACTTCACTAAGCTGGCCGATGTCGCGGCACTTCTTTGCGTCGCCTTCGCCCGTGCAGTAGCTGCCGGCGCCATACATACCTTCCATGCGCGTGGCGATCCGGGTGAGTTCGGCCAGCTTGGCCGGATCTTTCGGCGCCGGCATCGCGGTCATCAATTTGATCAGCTTGATTGCGCGCGCGGTTTGCGGGGAGAGCTGCTGGCCGTCGAAGCGCCGGGATTGTTCGATCCACGCATTGAGCTGGGTCAGCCAACGCTCGTTGGCCTTGGCGGCGACCAGTTCGCTGTCGCTATTGATGTAGGTGCTCGATAACCACTGCGCCGAATTGAGTTCGGTGCTGATGTTGCGCAGCTCGTTATTGACCCGAGCGACGAACTGGTCGGCGGTTTCCGACGCGGGAGGCGCGGGTATGCCCGAGGTCGCGGCTGGGCTGGCATCGCGTTTGCAGGCGGCTAGCCCCAGGGCGCCGACGACGGCGAGTGCAAGCAAGGCGGGGCGTAAGGTCACGGCGGCTTCCAGGTTCGGCGCGGGCGCCGGGACCGTAAGGCTAGACCGCGCATGCAGTTGGCTGCAAGTTGCGGGGACTCAGTCCCGCGGCAGGATCAACGCGCGATCACCATCGACAAGGCCGCGTGCCTGCAGCCAGACCCACGCGGCTTCGGCATCTTGATCGACATAGGCCTGCGCCGAGCCCAGCCGGAACGTATAGCCCCATGCATTCATGTCGGCGAGCACGCGTTCGCGGCCTACGCCCGGAAGCAGGTCGCCCAACAGGGATTGCATGACGCAGACTGCGTCTTCTTCCTCGATGCTGTCGGTGGCGTCGGTATGCACGCCCTTGCGGCGCTCGGGCGACAGCACGATCAGGTGGCAGGCTTCATGCAATAGCGAATGCACCGGGGTGTCGTTGCGCGCATGCACGGTGTTGCCGATGATCCCGGCTTCGCAGTCGCCCCAGTAGCTGCCGGGGATCGCTTCGCCATCGGCGATGCGTTGCAGGCTCAAGCCGTATCGCGCCAACAAGCCTGCGGCATCGTCGAATGCGATGTCGGCGAGGGTGAGGATGCTTCAGGCGCTGGCTTTCGCCCGCTCCTCCGGCAGCGCGACCGAGATATCCAACACGTCGTGCTCGCCATCCTTGACCACGTCCACCTTGACCGCATGGGCATCCACGTTGACGTACTTGCGGATCACTTCCAGCAGTTCGCGGCGCAGCAACGGCAGGTAGTCAGGCTGGCCGCGGGTGCGCTCCTGGGCGATGATGATGCGCAGGCGATCCTTGGCAACCGAGGCGGTGTTCTTCTTGGGCTTGAGGAAATCAAAGATCGACATGCCTCAACCTCCGAACAGTTTGCTGAAGAAACCCTTGCGCTCGGTCTGGGTGAAGCGCATTGGCCGCTCTTCTCCCATGATTCGCGCCACCGCGTCGTCGTAGGCTTGGCCGGCGAACGACTCGGTATCCATGATCACCGGCTCGCCCTTGTTGGAGGCATTGAGTACGTCGCCGGATTCCGGGATGACACCGATCGTCTTGAGCCCAAGTACCTCCTCGACATCGAGGATCGACAGCATCTCGCCGGCCTCCACCCGCGTGGGGCTATAGCGCGTCAGCAGCAAATAGGCGCCGACTTCACCGTCGCTCTGTTCGGCGCGGCGGGTCTTGGACGCCAGCAGGCCCAGGATGCGATCGGAGTCGCGCACACTGGAGACTTCCGGGTTGACCACCACGACGGCCTTGTCGGCGAAGTACATCGCCAGGAACGCACCTTTCTCGATGCCGGCAGGGGAGTCGCAGACGATGTAGTCGAAGCCGTCATCGCCCAAATCTTTCAGGACTTTCTCGACGCCTTCCTTGGTCAGCGCGTCTTTGTCGCGGGTCTGCGACGCGGCCAGCACGAACAGGCTGTCGTAGCGCTTGTCCTTGATCAGTGCCTGCTTGAGAGAGGCCTCGCCATGGATCACGTTGACGAAGTCGTACACCACACGGCGTTCGCAGCCCATGATCAGGTCGAGGTTGCGCAAGCCGACATCGAAGTCGATGACCGCGACTTTCTTGCCGCGACGGGCCAGGCCGATGGCAATACTGGCGCTGGAGGTGGTCTTGCCGACGCC
>JBDSIA010000300.1:0-2156 GCA_039918175.1 Thermomonas sp. | reverse complement strand
CCTCGGGCCATGGCTCGCCGCGCTGCTGCCGCTGCTATTGTCGCTGCTGATCTCGCGCGAGTGGTCGGTGGCGCTGATGGTGGTGGGCCTGTTCGGCGCGCTGGAATTGATCACCAACATGTTGATTGAACCCATGGCCTACGGCCGCGGCATCGGCGTATCGCAGGCTGCACTGCTGGTGGCCGTGGCGTTCTGGACATGGCTGTGGGGGCCAGTGGGCCTGGTGCTGGCGTCCCCGCTCACGGTCTGCCTGGTGGTGCTGGGGCGGTACGTGCCGTTCCTGAAGTTCCTGGACACACTGCTGGGTGACCGACCGGCGCTGGCGCCCTCGCACCGGTTGTATCAGCGGATGCTGGCGCAGGACGAAGCGGAGTCGGCGGAACTGGTGAATGATCTTGCGGCACTCGACGGCCTGGACGTGGTCTACGACGACGTGGTGGTGCCGATGCTGGCGCACGCGCGCGACGACCTGCGCAGTGGCCGGCTGGACAAGACCGTCCACGACCGCCTGGTCAGTGACGCAAGCGACATGGTCGACGGGCATCGGCGGATGATCCGGCCCGAGGCGATGGTGGGCGCCGAATTGATGCCGGTGCTGGGAATTCCCTCGCGCGATGAACTCGATGAAGTGGCGCTCGCCATGCTGGGCAAATTGGTGGACATCGGACGGGTCGCGTGGACGTCTGCAGGTTCCAATGCACTGTCCTCGGAGGTGGTTGCCAAGGTGCAGGAACATCCCTACAAGGTGATCGTGCTGATGGCGCTGCCACCCGGCGGGCTGGCGCACGTGCGTTACCTGTGCCGTCGCTTGCGCGCTGAAGAGCAGGCCTTGCGAATCCTGGTGGTGCGTCCGGGATTGTATGCGGATGACACCCCCAGGCAACGCCGCGAACTGTTGGATGCCGGGGCAACCCAGGTGGTGACCTCGATGAAGGACGCAGTGTCGGAGCTCAGCAAATTGGCGCTGCTGGACTGATGCTGGCGGTCTGTCGGGTTGCAACCGCGCATGCCGTCCGCATCTTGTGAGGAGACCCGGCAGGGCCGGTCCCTTTATCGGAGAGATGCCATGCGCATGGACAAACTCACCTCGCGTTTCCAGCAGGCGCTGAGCGATGCGCAGTCGTTGGCGGTCGGGCGTGACCACAACCTGATCGAACCCGGGCACCTGCTGGTTGCATTGCTCGACCAGCAGGGCGGCGGCACGCGCCCGCTGCTGGCGCAAGCGGGCGTCAATGTGCCGGTGTTGCGCGAACGACTGGGCGAAGCGCTGGACAAGTTGTCGAAGGTATCCGGGCAGGACGGTAGCGTCAGTGTCGGCAACGATCTGTCGCGCCTGCTCAACGTGGCCGACAAACTGGCCCAGCAGCGTGGCGATGGCTTCATCGCCAGCGAGTTGTTCCTGCTCGCGACGATTGACGACAACGGCGATGTCGGCAAGGCATTGAAAGCTGCCGGCGCCAGCAAGCAGAAACTCGAAACAGCGGTCGATGCAATGCGTGGAGGCGAAAAAGTGCAAGACGAGAATGCGGAAGAAGCCCGCCAGGCGCTTGAGAAATACACCATCGACCTGACCGCGCGCAGTGAGTTGGGCAAGCTGGATCCGGTGATTGGCCGCGACGAAGAAATCCGCCGCACCATTCAAGTGTTGCAGCGGCGCACCAAGAACAACCCGGTGCTGATCGGCGAGCCCGGGGTCGGTAAAACCGCGATTGTCGAGGGACTGGCCCAGCGCATCGTCAATGGCGAAGTACCCGAAGGCCTGAAGGGCAAGCGCGTGCTGAGCCTGGACATGGGCGCGCTGATTGCCGGGGCCAAGTTCCGTGGCGAATTCGAAGAACGCCTGAAGGGTGTGCTGAATGATCTGGCCAAGAATGAAGGCCAGATCATCCTGTTCATTGATGAATTGCACACGGTGGTCGGCGCCGGCAAGGCCGATGGCGCAATGGACGCCGGCAACATGCTCAAGCCGGCGCTGGCGCGCGGCGAACTGCATTGCATCGGCGCGACCACGCTGGACGAATACCGAAAGTACGTCGAGAAGGACGCCGCGCTGGAACGCCGCTTCCAGAAAGTGTTCGTGGGCGAGCCTACGGTCGAAGACACGATTGCGATCCTGCGCGGATTGAAAGAACGCTACGCCGTGCATCACGGCGTCG
>JBDSIA010000299.1:0-7162 GCA_039918175.1 Thermomonas sp. | reverse complement strand
CCTCCGGCCTGTTCCTGCTGGCTATGCCGTCGGAATCTATGTTCAAGCTTGGACTTGCCACTGTCATTGTCGGCAACGGCCTGTTCAAGCCGATCATCTCGACGCTGGTCGGCAAGATCTACGCGCAGAGTGACGACCGCCGCGACTCCGGCTTCACCATCTTCTACATGGGCATCAACATGGGCGCGTTGTTGGCGCCGCTGGTCACCCAGTACCTAGCCAAGAAGATCTTCGGGATCGAGGGCATGCCCGCCTACAAGATCGTGTTTATTGCCGCGGGCATCGGCATGCTGATCAGCCTTGTGTGGTTCTGGTTCGGTCGTCGCCAACTGCAAGGAGTGGGCTTGCCCGCGCCCCACCAGACCGGCATGCGCAACGTCTCGCTGGTGCTGCTGGGCGGGGTGCTGATTGGCGTGCCGGTGTTCTACACACTGCTAACCATCGACGCGACCATCCTCCAGTACGTCCTGATGGCCTTGTTCGTGATCCCGGCGGTCATGCTGTTCCGCGAGGGCGTTCGCGAAGGCGCCGTGCCACGCGACAAGGTGCTGGCAATGCTCACCATCTTCGTGTTCAACGTGCTGTTCTGGATGTTCTTCGAGCAAGCCGGCAGTTCGTTCAACTTCTTGGCCGAAAAGATCGTCAACCGCGACATCGGCATGGTCGGCATGTTCAATGCGCTGGCCGGCACCAATGATTTCCCGGTGTCCTGGTTCCAGTCGGTGAACTCGGTGGCGATCATAATTCTGGCGCCGATCCTGGCTTGGCTGTGGGTGCGGATGGGCAAGAACAACCCGACCATTCCGCGCAAGTTCGGCTTGGGCCTGATCTTCAACGGTCTGGCTTTCCTGCTGCTGATGGTCGCGCTCAAGAACATGGTCGACGATGCCGGAAAGATCCCGTTCTGGACCTTGTTCATGGTCTACGTGATCCAGTCGGTCGGCGAGCTGTGCCTGTCTCCGATTGGCCTGTCGATGACCACCAAGCTGGCCCCGGCCAAGCTGACGGGGTTTGCGATGGGTGCCTGGTTCCTGTCGATTGCGATTGGCAACAACCTGGCAGGCATCTTCGCCGGCAAGGTCAGTGGCGAGGCTGGAATGACCGTGGAATCGGCACACGCCGGTTATACATTCGGCTTCTATGCATTGGTGGGCGCGGGCGTGGCCTTGTTCCTGATCGCGCCGCTGATCCAGCGCTGGATGCATGGCGTGAAGTAACGCCAGCAGCGTGGTCGATATGACGAAAAGACGGCGGCTTCGGCCGCCGTCTTTTCGTCACTTTCCTTCAGTCGAGCAGGTGGCGCAGGCCGGGCAGGTATTTTTCCAGCGAGCCGGTATTGACCACGACCACGCGTTCGCCGTGTCGCAGTAACCCGCGATCGAGCAACTGCGGCAATGCAGCGAAGCAGGCAGCGCCTTCGGGTGCGATCCACCAGCGCTGGTCGCGCCATACCCGCGAAAGCTCTCTGGCGATGTCGGCCTCGTCGACCGCGACCGCTGCGCCACCACTGGCGCGGATAATCTCCAGTACCCTGAAGTGGCCGACACCGCCGGGGACGTTCAGTCCGACGGCCAAGGTGGAACCGGCGACCTGCACGGTGGTGTCGCTGACGCCAGCATCGAAGGCGCGCACCAGCGGCGCAGTGGCCACGCTTTGCACGCACAGCATCCGTGGCCGCCGTCCATCGATCAGCCCTAGCGCCTCGAGCTCATCGAAGGCCTTCCACATGCCGAGCACGCCGGTGCCGCCGCCGGTGGGGTAGATGATCGCGTCGGGCAGCGACCAACGGGTGTCGCCCGGCTCGGGTTCGGCCAGTTCCAAGCCCAGGGTCTTCTTGCCGTCGATCCGCCAGCCCGGTTCCTGGAAGGTGGCCACGTTGAACCAGCCATCGATCAGGTAGCGCTCGCGCAGCAGGGCGCCGGCCTCGCGGATGGTGCCTTGCACCAGTTCCAGGATGACCCGGCCCGGATGCAGCCCAGCCATCGCCGCGACCTGGCCGAGGATCGGCATCGGCGTGTCATCCGGCATCGCCACCACCACGTCAAGCTCGCCGGCCAACGCATAACGCACCAGCGAATCACCGGCATTGCCCTGGGTCGGGACTGCAAGTTTGCGCAGACCCTGCTTGCGCGCCATGCCCGCGACCATGGCCATGCCGCGGTCCTTGAAGCTCTGGGTCGGGTTGGCGCCGAAGCCCGGGTGGGCGCGACCTTCGTCCTTGAATTGCAGGCGCAGCCCCGCGGCCTTCGCGACCGGATGCGTCGGGTAATCCAGCAGCGGCGTGTGGCCTTCACCAAGCGCCACGATGTGGCGCGCATCGTCAGGATTGCCGATGTCCAACGCCAGCAACGCGCCGAAGCGCCACATGTCCTTGCGCGTCGGGTCGTACCAGCCAGTACCTGGCTTGTCGTGGGCCAAGCGCTCGAGATCGATCACCATCTCGACCGGGCGGCCATCTATCGGATCCAGGTTCATCGGCGTGTCCGCCGGATATTCGATCCCGGAGGCGATCCCGCGCAGGCAACGGACGTGGCTCATCGGGGATCCCCGAGCTTGTGCAGCAGGCGGTCGAGTTCGGCGCGCTCGTCGGTATCCAGCGGCGCCAGCAGTTCGCGCTCGTAGGAAAGCGCCAGCGGCGCGACCTCGTCATACACGCCGTAGCCGGCCTCGCTAAGCTCCAGCACCGAGCGCCTACGGTCGTCGTCGTGCATATCGCGATCCAGCAGCCCGCGCCGCAACAGGCGTGCCACTGCGCGACTGACCGCGACCTTGTCCATCGCGGTGCGCTCGGCCACGCCATTTGCCGACAGCCCCGGATAGCGCCCAAGCACGGCGATCACGCGCCATTCGGTCACGCTGATCCCGAACCGCTTGGCGTATAGGTCAGCGATCGTCTGGCTGATGCGGTTGGACAGCACACTGAGCCGGTATGGCAGGAAATCCTCGAGGTCGAGCTGTGCATGTTGCTGTGCGTCGGTTGTGGGGCTGGGCATGTGCTGCACCGCGGCTTGAAACAGTTGCATGTGAAACTATACAATCCGTCGATTCCGCGCAAGTCGCCGCGATGCATCCAAAGGAACCGACATGAGCACGCAACCGAACCTCGGCATGCAGGTCACCACGTTCGATAACCCGATGGGGATCGACGGCTTCGAATTCGTCGAGTTCGCCGCGCCCCGCTCGGACACTGGCGAGAGCCACGGTGAAGCGATGCACGCCTACTTCCGCAACATGGGCTTCACCGCGGTGAAGCGGCACCGCAGCCGGGCCATCACGATCTACCGGCAGGGCGGCGTCAACTTCCTGCTCAATGAAGATCCCGACTCGTTCGCGGCTGACTTCGCCGCTGCGCATGGCCCCAGCGCCTGCGGCTTCGCGATCCGTTTCAGCAAGCCCGCCGATGAGGTCTTGCGCACCGTCATCGGCAACGGTGGCGAGGCGATCGAGGACAAGCCGGAGACCAAGGCGGTTGACGCACCGGTGGTCAAGGGCATCGGCGATTGCATGCTGTACTTGGTCGACAAGTACGCGGGCAACGGCGACCTGTACGAGGACTACGTGCCCATCGAAGGCGCGGACCAGAATCCGGTGGGCTTTGGTCTAACCTTCATCGATCACCTGACCCACAATCTGTACTTCGGCAACATGCAGAAGTGGTCGGACTATTACGAGAAGCTGTTCAACTTCCGTGAGATCCGCTACTTCGACATCAAGGGTGCCAAGACTGGCCTGGTGTCCAAGGCGATGACCGCGCCGGACGGCGTGGTGCGCATCCCGCTGAATGAGTCCAATGATCCGAAGTCGCAGATCAACGAATACCTGGACGCCTACAAGGGCGAGGGCATCCAGCACATCGCCTGTTTCACCGATGATATCTATGCCTCGATCGAGGCGATGCGTGAACAGGGCATGCAGTTCCTGGACACGCCCGACACCTATTTCGACGTGATAGATCAGCGCGTGCCCGATCATGGCGAAGACGTGGCGCGGCTGCGCCGCAATGCGATCCTGATCGACGCAGACGTGGAGACCAAACAGCGCAAGCTGCTGCAGATCTTCACCAAGAACGCGTTCGGCCCGATCTTCTTCGAGATCATCCAGCGCAAGGGCAATGAGGGGTTCGGCGAAGGCAACTTCCAGGCGCTGTTCGAAAGCATCGAACGCGACCAGATGGAACGCGGCGTGCTGTAAGACAGCCGGCATAGGGAAGCGCAATGACGATCTCAAGCAACGGTTACCAATCCGGCTTCGGCAACGAATTCGCCACCGAGGCGCTACCCGGTACGTTGCCGCAGGGTCGCAACTCGCCACAGCGGGTCGCCCATGGCCTATATGCTGAGCAGATCAGTGGCACCGCGTTCACCGCGCCGCGCCATGAGAACCGCCGCAGTTGGCTGTACCGGATCCGCCCGGCGGCGATGCATGGCCCGTTCGAACCCTTCGCGCAGCCCGCCTTCCACAATGATTTCGACACGGGTCCGGTGACTCCGGACCAATTGCGCTGGAACCCGCTGCCGCTGCCCGAAGTTGCAACAGATTTCGTCGACGGCCTGGTCACGATGGCCGGCAATGGCTCGCCTGCGGCGCAGTGCGGCATGGGCGTGCATATGTATGCCGCCAATGCGCCGATGCAGGGTCGCTGGTTCTACGACGCCGACGGCGAGATGCTGATCGTGCCGCAGCAGGGCCGGTTGCATATCGAAACCGAGCTCGGCGTGCTCGACATCGAACCGCAGGAAATCGCGGTGATCCCGCGAGGCATCCGTTTCCGGGTCGAATTTCCGGACGGCGTCGCACGCGGCTATGTGTGCGAGAACTTCGGCGCGTTCCTGCGTCTGCCCGACCTTGGGCCGATCGGCAGCAATGGGCTGGCGAATTCGCGTGACTTCCTGACCCCGAGTGCCGCCTTCGAAGATATTGAAGGAGACTTCGAGCTCATTGCAAAATTCCAGGGCCACCTGTGGCGTGCCGACCTTGGCCATTCGCCGATCGACGTCGTCGGCTGGCATGGCAACCACGTGCCGTACAAATATGACCTGCGCACTTTCAACGCGATCGGCTCGATCAGTTTCGACCATCCCGATCCGTCGATCTTCCTGGTGCTGACCTCGCCCACCGACAGCGCCGGCATCGGCAACATGGACTTCGTGATCTTCCCGCCACGCGTTTTGGTGGCTCAGGACACGTTCCGCCCACCGTGGTTCCACCGCAACATCGCCAGCGAGTTCATGGGCCTGATCCATGGCGCTTACGACGCCAAGGCCGAGGGCTTCGCGCCCGGTGGCTGTTCGCTGCACAACTGCATGACCGGGCATGGACCGGATGCGGCGACCTTCGACAAAGCGAGCAGCGCGGATACCTCGAAGCCCGACTACGTGCGCGACACCATGGCCTTCATGTTCGAGGCCCGCAACGTGATCCGCCCGACCCGGCAGGCGCTTGATGCTGCGCATCGGCAGCGTGATTACCAGGCATGTTGGGCCGGCCTGCGCAAGCACTTAGTCGTGGCCCGCTGAATGCTGTGAAGTTGCGTTCGCGCCGCGCTAACGCGCCCGCCGACAAGGTAGCGCGCATTGTCCTGAGTGGAGTGCGCCCGTGCGTCAAATACTGCTTCCGATGACCCTATCCGCTGCAATGTCCGTCATCTTGCTTGTCGCGTGCAGCCCCGAGCGCGGGCCTGCGACGACTGAAACCGATGCAACTGCACCGGTTGTCGCCGACAGCACCAACCCCGTGCCAGCCGACAATGCGCCGCCATCAATGCCCGAACCTGGCGAAGTCGGCGACACGCCAGTGTCAAATGCCCCCGATGGCAGCGATGACCAAGCCAGCTTCAGTGGCTATGGCGAAGTAAAGTTCGGCACCGCCGCCGCCGACATGGCGAAAGCATGGGGCGGCGAGCTAAAGGAAATGGGCAAGGGAGAGAATGCCTCCTGCTACTTCATGGCCCCGGCCTGGGTGAAGAACTCGGCCGAGTTCAACTTCATGATCGTCGATGGAAAGTTCGTCCGCTTCGGCACTGAGAGCGCCAGATTTCTCGCCCCCGGCGGTGGCAAGGTCGGCATGACCGCGACTGAAATCCATTCGTTGTATCCGGGCCGCATCGAGGATCAGCCGCATAAATATACCGAAGGTAAATATCTGCGGATCAAGGATGCGGCCAGTGGCAATGTTCTGCTGTTCGAGACCGACAACGCCGGCCACGTCACCGAATGGCGCGTCGGCATGCCGCCGCAAGTGGATTATGTCGAGGGCTGCTCCTGACCCTTGATCGTGGCTATCGGGCGCATCGGCCATGAAGATCCGCTGGCTATACTTCAGCCATGGCCAATGACCAACCCATCCTCGCCCGCGCAACGCATGCACTGACTGATTTCTTCCGGCTCGAGGCGGCCGGCGGCATCCTGCTGATCGCAGCTGCTGCGTTGGCACTGCTGTGCGCAAACTCGCCGCTGGAAGAGTTCTACGATGGCTTCCGCGAACTCCCGGTGGCGGTGCAGGTTGGCGACCTACAGGTCGCAAAACCCCTGCTGCTGTGGATCAACGATGGGCTGATGGCGGTGTTCTTCCTGCTGGTCGCGCTGGAGATAAAGCGCGAAGTCCTAAGCGGGCAGCTGTCCAGCCGGGAGCAGTTGAGCCTGCCGCTGTTGTGCGCGGTCGCCGGGGTGGCGGTGCCGGCTGCAATTTTCTGGTGGATCAACCGCGGAGATACGACCGCGATGCAGGGCTGGGCGGTGCCGGCCGCGACCGATATCGCGTTCGCGCTGGGCATCCTGTCGCTGCTCGGATCGCGGGTGCCGTCCGGGATGAAACTGCTGCTCTCGACCATTGCCGTGGTCGATGACCTGGCGGCGATCGTCATCATTGCGCTGTTCTATACCAGCGACCTGTCGATGACGGCGCTGGGCTGGGCCGGCGCGGCGATCGTCGGCATGTTCGTGCTCAACCGTCGCAGGGTCACTGCGCTGACGCCCTACCTGCTGCTCGGCATCGTGGTGTGGGTGTGCGTGCTGAAGTCGGGTGTGCACGCCACCCTGGCCGGGGTGATCACCGGCTTGATGATCCCGCATTACGACCGCAGCGACGAGATCGACGATGCGATCCAGCATTCGCCGCTGGAGACGCTGGAACATGCCCTGCATCCCTGGGTCGCCTACCTGAT